>NZ_JBUDGD010000071.1:0-22931 GCF_055484735.1 Pseudomonas sp. 15C
CGGCGTAGATTGAGTCAACAACGCGGTCAGTTCCCTCTCCCTCCGGGAGAGGGCTAGGGTGAGGGCAAACGGGCAACCAAATTTCACAAGAGCGACACAATTTCCCTACAAAATGCGCAGCTTGCTACGTATAAACTCCCCCGCTGCCAACCTGTATAAAGGCCGGCCAATTGACATAAGCTGTGTCAATTACGCATTTTGTTTCATTTGCGCAGGCCGGGGCTCAGGCGCAGCATGTCCAGCCCGGTGTCGACCCAACGCTCGGCCTCGGCGTGCAGTTCGAAGCTGTCCGGTGCGAGCAGCCAGCCATACAGCAAGCCGTCGATATAGGCGTGAATGCTGACAGCCGCACGGGCGGTGTCGAGATCTTCCGGCAACTGGCCGCGATTCACCGCATTACGCAGGGTCAGGCCGATGCGCACGTTGCATTCGAGACTGGCCGTCCGGCGCTGCTGGCGCAGATCGCACATTTCATCGGTGAATTCGCACTTATGAAACAGAACTTCGTTGATGCGCCGGGTTTTCGGGTCCAGCGCAACTTGATGAAACAAATGAATCAGCAACTGCCGCATGCAGCCCAGTGGGTCCGGTTCGTCCTCGCTTTCGCTGGCCTTGGCCAGTTCTTCCAGCGGCTCGTGCAGGCTGTCGAGCATCGCCTGGACCAGATCGGCCTTGTTGCTGAAATGCCAGTAAATGGCACCGCGCGTCACGCCGGCCAGGGTCGCGATGTCCGCCAGGGTCGTGCGGGCAACCCCCCTTTCATAGAAGGCTTTCTCGGCCGCTTCCAGAATCTGGCTGCGGGTTTCCTGAGCTTCTTCTTTGGTACGACGGACCATGGCAGTAAAACCTCAAACAGGATGTTTCAGGGATGGCTGAATATCCGCTGAATAAAGAGGGGGCGATCTCTCGTGAATCGTCTCCCCAGCCTACAATTTCGAACCTTGCGACGACTTTTGTAACGGGGTGGGTACACGCCGAAGGTATTTACAAACAACCATGAACGTAAGTATATTCCTTAGCAAGCTACTTATCCACCCGGTACGCATTTTTTACCCTTTCACACTTCTTGTGCGCTTTGTGCGCGCCTGACCCGAGGATCTTCATGCAATTCAAGCCAGCTGTTACCGCTCTGGTCACTGCCGTCGCCCTGGCATCGCTGCTCAGCGGATGTAAAAAGGAAGAAGCGGCTCCGGCCGCTCCGCCCCCTCAGGTCGGCGTCGTCACCCTGCAACCCCAGGCCTTTACCCTGACTTCCGAACTGCCGGGCCGCACCAGTGCGTTCCGCATCGCCGAAGTGCGTCCACAGGTCAACGGCATCATTCTCAAGCGCCTGTTCAAGGAAGGTGCCGACGTCAAAGCCGGCCAGCAGCTGTATCAGATCGATCCGTCGGTCTATGAAGCGACCCTGAAAAGCGCCGAAGCCAACCTGCGTTCGACCAAGTCGATCTCCGACCGCTACAAGCAACTGGTCGATGAACAGGCCGTCAGCCGTCAGGAATACGACACCGCTGTGGCCAACCGCATGGAATCGGAAGCGTCGTTGCAGACGGCGCAGATCAATGTGCGCTACACCAAGGTTTACGCGCCGATCTCTGGCCGTATCGGTCGTTCCGCCGTCACCGAAGGTGCGCTGGTCAGCAATGGCCAGGCCGATGCGATGGCGACGATCCAGCAACTGGACCCGATTTACGTCGACGTGACCCAGTCGTCGGTCGAACTGCTGCAACTGCGCCGCGAGCTGGAAAGCGGTCGTCTGCAGAAGTCCGGCGACAACGCCGCTGCAGTGAAGCTGACCCTCGAGGACGGCACCCAGTACAAGCTGGACGGCAAGCTGGAATTCTCCGAGGTGACGGTCGACCCGACCACCGGCTCGGTGACCCTGCGCGCCGTGTTCCCGAACCCGGATCACACCCTGTTGCCGGGCATGTTCGTACGCGCCCAGTTGCAGGCCGGTGTCAACGCCGCAGCCATTCTTGCGCCGCAGCAAGGCGTGACCCGCGACCTCAAAGGCACGCCGACCGCACTGGTCGTCGGCCCGGACAACAAGGTCGAACTGCGTCAGCTCAAGGCCAGCCGCACCGTCGGCAGCCAGTGGCTGATCGAAGACGGCCTGAAGGCTGGCGATCGTCTGATCACCGAGGGTCTGCAGTACGTCAAACCAGGTGTGGAGGTCAAACCGACCGAAGCGACCAACGTCGGCACCAAGAACCCGGCCCCCGCACAGGCAGCTGACAAAGCCGCCGGCGGCAAAGGGGAGTAATCCATGTCAAAATTCTTTATCGACCGTCCGATTTTCGCCTGGGTAATTGCCTTGGTGATCATGCTGGTCGGGGCGCTTTCGATCCTGAAATTGCCGATCAACCAATACCCGAGCATTGCGCCACCGGCCATTGCGATCTCCGTGACCTACCCGGGCGCTTCGGCGCAAACCGTGCAGGACACCGTGGTCCAGGTGATCGAGCAGCAGCTCAACGGTATCGACAACCTGCGTTATGTGTCCTCGGAAAGTAACTCCGACGGCAGCATGACCATCACCGCGACCTTCGAGCAAGGCACCAACTCCGACACCGCGCAGGTACAGGTCCAGAACAAGCTGAACCTGGCCACCCCGCTGTTGCCGCAGGAAGTGCAGCAACAAGGTATCCGCGTCACCAAGGCAGTGAAAAACTTCTTGCTGGTGATCGGTGTGGTCTCGCGTGACGGCAGCATGACCAAGGACGACTTGTCCAACTACATCGTGTCGAACATGCAAGACCCGATCTCGCGGACCGCCGGTGTCGGTGACTTCCAGGTCTTCGGTGCCCAGTACGCGATGCGCATCTGGCTCGACCCGGCCAAGCTGAACAAGTACAACCTGACCCCGGGCGATGTCAGCACGGCGATCTCGGCGCAGAACGTCCAGGTGTCGTCCGGTCAGCTCGGCGGTTTGCCGGCGCTGCCAGGCCAGCAACTGAACGCAACGATCATCGGCAAGACCCGCCTGCAGACTGCCGAGCAGTTCAAGGCGATTCTGCTGAAGGTCAACCAGGACGGCTCGCAAGTACGCGTCGGCGATGTCGCCGATGTCGGCCTGGGCGGTGAAAACTCCAGCATTTCTGCGCAGTTCAACGGCAGTCCGGCTTCTGGTCTGGCGGTAAAACTGGCCAACGGTGCCAACGCCCTCGACACCGCCAAGGCGCTGCGCAAGACGATTGACGACCTCAAGCCGTTCTTCCCGCAAGGCATGGAAGTGGTATTCCCGTACGACACCACGCCGGTGGTGACCGAGTCGATCAAGGGTGTGGTTGAAACCCTGGTCGAAGCGATCGTGCTGGTGTTTTTGGTGATGTTCCTGTTCCTGCAGAACTTCCGCGCCACCGTCATCACCACGATGACCGTGCCGGTGGTATTGCTGGGTACGTTCGGCATCCTCGCGGCGTTCGGTTTCAGCATCAACACCCTGACCATGTTCGGTATGGTGCTGGCGATCGGCTTGCTGGTGGACGACGCCATCGTCGTGGTGGAAAACGTCGAGCGGGTGATGAGCGAAGAAGGCTTGTCACCGAAGGAAGCGACCAAGAAATCCATGGGCCAGATTCAGGGCGCCCTGGTCGGTATCGCGCTGGTACTGTCGGCGGTACTGCTGCCGATGGCGTTCTTCAGCGGCTCTACCGGTGTGATCTACAAGCAGTTCTCGATCACCATCGTTTCGGCCATGGCCCTGTCGGTGCTGGTGGCGTTGATCTTCACCCCGGCCCTGTGCGCGACCATGCTCAAGGCGATTCCGAAAGGTGAGCACGGCACGCCGAAGAAAGGCTTCTTTGGCTGGTTCAACCGCACGTTCGACAGTGGTGTCAGAAGCTACGAGCGCGGTGTCGGCAACATGCTCCAGCGCAAGATCCCGTATCTGCTGGCCTACCTGCTGATCGTCGTCGGCATGATCTGGCTGTTCACCCGCATTCCGACCGCGTTCCTGCCGGAAGAAGACCAGGGCGTACTGTTCGCCCAGGTCCAGACCCCGGCCGGTTCGAGCGCCGAGCGTACTCAGGTGGTGATCGACGAAATGCGCAGCTACCTGCTGGATAAAGAAGCAGGCGCAGTGTCCTCGGTGTTCACCGTAAACGGCTTCAACTTCGCCGGTCGCGGTCAGAGTTCTGGCCTGGCGTTCATCATGCTCAAGCCGTGGGATGAGCGTAACGCGGACAACAGCGTGTTTGCCCTGGCCCAACGTGCCCAGCAACACTTCTTCACTTTCCGCGATGCCATGGTGTTCGCTTTCGCCCCGCCTGCGGTATTGGAGTTGGGTAACGCCACCGGTTTCGACGTGTTCCTGCAAGACCGCGCCGGTATCGGTCACGACAAGCTGATGGAAGCGCGTAACCAGTTCCTCGGCCTCGCCGCTCAGAGCAAGGTGCTCTATCAGGTGCGTCCGAACGGCCTCAACGATGAACCGCAATACCACCTGGAAATCGACGACGAGAAAGCCCAGGCCCTTGGCTTGAGCCTCACCGACATCAACAGCACCCTGTCGATCTCCTTCGGTAGTAGCTACGTCAACGACTTCATCGACCGTGGTCGTGTGAAGAAGGTTTACGTACAAGGTCAGGCCGGTGCTCGCATGAGCCCTGAAGACCTGAAGAAATGGTACGTGCGCAACAGCGCCGGGACCATGGTGCCGTTCTCCGCGTTCGCCAAGGGCGAGTGGATTTACGGTTCGCCGAAACTGGCGCGTTACAACGGTGTGGAAGCGATGGAGATCCTCGGTTCTCCGGCGCCGGGTTACTCCACCGGTGAAGCGATGGCCGAAGTCGAAGCGATCGCCAAGAAGCTGCCGGCCGGTGTCGGTATCTCCTGGACGGGTCTGTCCTACGAGGAACGTCTGTCGGGCTCGCAGGCGCCAGCGCTGTACGCCCTGTCGCTGCTGATGGTGTTCCTGTGTCTGGCGGCGTTGTACGAGAGCTGGTCGATTCCGATCGCCGTTATGCTCGTGGTACCGCTGGGGATCATCGGTGCGCTGCTGGCCACCAGCCTGCGCGGTCTGTCCAACGACGTGTACTTCCAGGTAGGCCTGTTGACGACCATCGGTCTGGCGGCTAAAAACGCCATTCTGATCGTCGAGTTCGCCAAGGAACTGCATGAGCAAGGGCGCAGCCTGCGTGACGCGGCGATCGAAGCCTGCCGCATGCGTCTGCGACCGATCATCATGACCTCGCTGGCTTTCGTCCTCGGTGTTGTACCGTTGGCGATCTCCACGGGCGCAGGCTCGGGTAGTCAGCATGCGATCGGTACGGGCGTGATTGGCGGTATGCTCACGGCCACGATCCTGGCGATCTTCTGGGTCCCACTGTTCTTCGTTACGGTTTCGTCCATGGGCCAGCGCAAAAACGCTGACACGGATGAAACGCCTGAAACTCCTAAAGAGGCTGGCCAATGAGCAAGTCGCTACTCTCCATCGCAGTCGCCGCCTTCGTGCTGAGCGGTTGCTCGCTGATACCTGACTATCAGCAGCCTGAGGCTCCGGTCGCAGGCCAGTACCCGCAGGGGCCGGCGTATTCGCCGGCCCAGGCACCGGCGCAGACCGCTGCCGAGCAGGGCTGGAAGCAGTTTTTCCATGACCCGGCGCTGCAACAGCTGATCCAGGTAGCTCTGGAAAACAACCGCGACCTGCGTGTCGCGGCGCTGAACATCGACGCGTACGCGGCTCAATACCGCATCCAGCGCGCCGATCTGTTCCCGGCGGTGTCGGCCAATGGTGCCGGCAGTCGCCAGCGTCTGCCGGCCCGTGCCTCGCAGACCGGTGAAGCCGGTATCACCAGCTCGTACTCGGCCACGGTCGGCATCAGCGCCTACGAACTTGACCTGTTCGGTCGGGTGCGCAGCCTGAGCGAGCAAGCGCTGCAACAATACTTCGCCACCGAAGAAGCACGGCGCAGCACGCAGATCAGTCTGGTCGCCAACGTCGCCAATGCCTACCTGACCTGGCAAGCGGACAAGGAACTGCTCAAGCTGACCCAGGACACCCTCGGTGCCTTCGAAGAAAGCTACAAGCTGACCAGCCGCAGCAACGAGGTCGGTGTGGCCTCGGCGCTGGATCTGGCGCAGTCACGCACTTCCGTGGAAAACGCCCGGGCACAACTGGCGCGTTATACCCGCCAGGTCGCGCAGGATGAAAACAGCCTGACCCTGCTGCTTGGCACCGGTATTCCCGCCAATCTGCAGACGGCCAAGCCGCTGTCCGATGACCTGCTCAGCGATGTGCCGGCCGGTCTGCCGTCGGATCTGCTGCAGCGGCGTCCGGACATTCTTCAGGCCGAATACAACCTGAAGGCCGCCAACGCCAACATCGGCGCGGCGCGTGCGGCGTTCTTCCCGAGCATCAGCCTGACTGCCAACGCAGGCAGCCTGAGCCCGGACCTGTCCGGCCTGTTCAAGGGCGGTTCGGGAACGTGGCTGTTCCAGCCGCAGATCAACCTCCCGATCTTCAACGCTGGCAGCCTGCGCGCCAGCCTCGACTACGCCAAGATCCAGAAGGACATTGGCGTGGCGAACTACGAGAAGTCCATTCAAACGGCCTTCCAGGAAGTCGCCGACGGCCTCGCCGCGCGTCAGACCTACACCGAGCAGTTGCAAGCGCAGCGTGACTTCGTGCAGGCCAACCAGGATTACTACCGCCTGGCCGAACGTCGCTACCGCATCGGGGTCGACAGCAACCTGACCTTCCTCGACGCCCAGCGTCAGTTGTTCAGCGCGCAACAGGCGCTGATCACCGACCGCCTCGCGCAGCTGACCAGTGCGGTCAACCTGTACAAGGCCTTGGGCGGCGGCTGGAATGCGCAGACCGCGCAGAACGAACCGCTGAAAGAAGAAGCACCGAAGATGAAGCTGTTCTGATCATCATCCGCTGAACACAAGGAGCCCACCGGTTGGTGGGCTTTTTGTTGCCTGGCAGAAAGCTCTATCGCCTGAACTGGCCCCATCGCTGGCAAGCCAGCTCCCACAGGGTTTGGGTTGTTCAAATCATTTGGGTACACCCGAGAACATTGTGGGAGCTGGCTTGCCAGCGATGGCGGCCGCCCAGTCACCACAAGTCACGTCTGCATCTTGCGTTCGATAACCGCCCAAAACCCGCTTTAACCAATTGAATCCAGCCCCGCGCGCCCCGCACCATTCACTCAACAAAACCAATAACATCAGGTCCGACACCATGCTCCCGCCCCCTGCCCCGCCCGGCTGATCAATCCTTTTCATCCTCCAATGTGTTTCCCGTCTGCGCCTTGAAAAACCGGCGCCAGCGCCCTCGTTCGCCCCAAAAAAACAAGAGAGACCCACGCCCATGAAAGCTTCCTCTGCGCCCTGCGCACTTCCTGGTCTGATCGCTTTGGCCCTGGCCGGCGCGGCCCTGCCCGCCGCAGCCGAAGAAGCCGGTTTCGTCGAAGGCGCCAAGGTCAACCTGAACCTGCGCAACTTCTACATCAACCGCAACTTCACCAACCCGACCAAGGCCCAGGGCAAGGCTGAAGAGTGGACGCAAAGTTTCATCCTCGACGCCAAATCCGGTTTCACCCAAGGCACCGTCGGCTTCGGCATGGATGTGCTGGGGCTGTATTCGGTCAAGCTCGATGGCGGTAAAGGCACTGGCGGCACGCAACTGTTGCCGCTGGATCGCGACGGTCGCCCGGCCGATAATTTCGGCCGCACCAACGTCGCTTTCAAAGCGAAGTTTTCCCAGACTGAAGTGAAGGTCGGCGAGTGGATGCCGGTGCTGCCGATCCTGCGTTCGGACGACGGCCGTTCGCTGCCACAGACCTTTCGCGGCGGTCAGATCACCTCAAAGGAAATCGACGGCCTGACTCTGTATGGCGGCCAGTTCCGCGCCAACAGCCCACGTGATGACAGCAGCATGAGCGACCTGTCGATGACCGGCAAAGCCGCGTTCACTTCCGACCGATTCAACTTCCAGGGCGGCGAATACCTGTTCAACGACAAGCGGACGCAGATCGGTTTATGGAACGCCCAGCTCAAGGACATCTACAGCCAGCAGTACCTCAATGTGCTGCACAGCCAGCCGCTCGGCGACTGGACGCTGGGCGCCAACCTCGGCTTCTTTTATGGCAAGGAGGACGGCAGCGCCCGCGCCGGCGATCTGGATAACAAAACCTGGTACGGGATGTTCTCGGCCAAATACGGCGGCAGCACCTTCTACGTCGGCCTGCAGAAACTCACCGGCGACAGCGCGTGGATGCGGGTCAACGGCACCAGCGGCGGGACGCTGGCCAACGACAGCTACAACGCCAGTTACGACAATGCCCAGGAACGCTCCTGGCAGTTGCGTCACGACTACAACTTCGCCGCCGCCGGCATCCCCGGCCTGACCCTGATGAACCGCTACATCAGCGGCGACAACGTGCACACCGGCACCATCACCGACGGCAAGGAATGGGGCCGCGAATCGGAACTGGGCTACACCGTGCAGAGCGGCACACTCAAGGATTTGAACGTCAGATGGCGCAACTCGACCATGCGCCGGGATTTCAGCAACAACGAGTTCGATGAGAACCGCTTGATCGTCAGCTACCCGATCAGCCTGCTGTAAACACGATCCAATTGTAGGAGTGAGCCTGCTCGCGATGGCGGCAGATCAGTCGAATTTCATGTGACTGATACACCGCTATCGCTGGCAAGCCAGCTCCCACAGGGAGGGTCATTGAACAAAAAATCTTGCGCAAAATATAAAACTTGTGGGAGCTGGCTTGCCAGCGATGGCGTCAGGTCAGTCGAATTACATATGGCTGAGACACCGCTATCGCTGGCAAGCCAGCTCCCACAGGGATGTTCATTGAACAGAAAATCTTGCGCACAACATAAAACCTGTGGGAGCTGGCTTGCCAGCGATGGCGGCAGCTCAGACGTCATTACTCCCGGGATTCAACCCCGAGTTCATCCCACACCGATTCGGCCAGATGAAACGTCGCATTCGCTGCCGGTATTCCGCAGTAAATCGCGCTCTGCATGATCACTTCCTTGATCTCGCTGCGGCTCACGCCGTTATTGGCGGCGGCGCGCAGGTGCAGTTTCAGTTCGCCTTCGCGGTTCATACCGATGAGCATGGCGATGGTGATCAGGCTGCGGGTGTGGCGTGGCAGGCCCGGGCGTGTCCAGATATCGCCCCAGGCGTGACGGGTGATCATCTCCTGGAATTCGGAGTTGAACTCGGTCAGCGTGGTCAGGCTGCGGTCGACATGGGCATCGCCCAACACCGCGCGGCGGACTTGCATGCCTTCGTCGTAACGTTGTTTCTCGTCCACGAAAAATCCCCTTTATCAAGCGTTCAGAAACGCCAGAACTCGATCACTGAAATCAGCGCCAGCCTGCACGTTGGACAGGTGCGCCGCGTAGAACTCGGCGTACTGCGCACCGCGTACGTTGTCGCGAATGAAATGCCCACCGGACGGCGGCGTCACCGCATCTTCGCTGCCGGCGATTACCAGCAACGGCACGTTGATCGAATCCAGTTGTTCACGGAAATCGGCATCGCGCACCGCTGCGCAGTTGGCCGCATAACCTTGTGGATTGGTCGCGGCGAGCATGTCGGTAATCTTCTTCGCCGCCTCGGGATGCGCTGCTGAAAAGTCAGGCGTGAACCAGCGCGCAATCGACGCATCACGCAGCGCGACCATCGCCGCCGCGCCATCGCGCAGCACGGTTTCAATACGTGGATTCCACACCGACGGATCACCGATTTTCGCCGCCGTGTTGCAGACGATCAGCTTGTGCAAACGATGCCCGGCATTGATCCCCAGCCACTGACCGATCAGCCCGCCCATCGACAAGCCGCAGAAGTGCGCGCGCTCGATGTGCAGCGCATCCAGCAACCCGAGCACGTCGTGACCGAGCTGCTCGATGCTGTACGGCCCTTCGGTCACCAGTGATTGGCCGTGGCCGCGGGTGTCGAAACGCAGCACGCGAAAATGCTCGGTGAACGCCGGCATCTGCGCGTCCCACATGTGCAGGTCGGTGCCCAGCGAGTTGGACAGCACCAGCACCGGCGCCTGCGCCGGCCCTTGAATCTGGTAATGCAGTTCGCCATCGGCGAGTTGAACGAAAGCCACAGCCCTCTCCTTCAGACAGTCAAAGCGTTGTGTTCGGCCACCGCGCGCTCGACCCAGACGTGGGCCTGACCGAGGTAATGCGCGGGGTTGAGAAGATCATCGAGCTCAGCGCTGCTCAGTTGCGCAGTGACCTGCGGTTCGTCACCGAGCACCGCGCGCAGATGCCGTTGCTCGGCCACCGCGCGTTTGCAGCATTGTTCGAGCAGATGATGCGCAGTGTCGCGACCAAGCCGTTGTGCAAGCACGATGCTCACCGCTTCGGCCAGCACCAGCCCCTGAGTCAATTCGAGGTTGCGGCCCATGCGCTCGGCATCGACTTCCAGGCCGTCAGCGAGCAAGCGTGCCTGTTGCAGCGAACCGGACACCAGGCAGCAGATCTCCGGCAGGGTTTCCCACTCGGCATGCCACAAACCGAGGCTGCGTTCGTGTTCCTGGGGCATGGCGCTGAACAATGTCGAGACCAGCCCCGGCACCCGCGTCGCTGCACCGATCAGCACCGCCGCGCCGACCGGATTGCGCTTGTGCGGCATGGTCGACGAACCGCCCTTGCCCGGCGCTGCGGGTTCGAAGACCTCAGCGGCCTCGGTCTGCATCAACAGGCTGATGTCGCGGCCGAATTTGCCGAGGCTACCGGCGATCAATCCCAGCACAGCGCCGAACTCGACGATGCGATCACGTTGGGTGTGCCACGGTTGTTCCGGCAGGCGCAGTTGCAGCTCTTCGGCCAGGGCTTCGGCGATTGGCAGAGCGTGTTGCCCCAGCGCCGCCAGTGTCCCCGACGCACCGCCAAATTGCAGGACCAGCAAGCGCGGTTTCAATTCTTGCAGACGTTGACGACTGCGCGTCACCGCGCCGAGCCAGCCAGCGATTTTCATGCCGAGGGTCACCGGCGTCGCGTGCTGCAGCCAGGTGCGCCCGGCCAGCGGCGTCGTGGCAAACCGTTGGGCCTGAACGGCGAGCGAATCGGCCAGTTGCGCCAGTTCGTTTTCGATCAGCAGCAGCGCCTGACGCAGTTGCAGGACCAGGCCGGAATCCATCACGTCCTGACTGGTCGCGCCCAGATGCACGTAGCGCTCGGCTTCGGCGTCTGTCGCGGCAATCTGCTTGCCCAACGCCTTGACCAGCGGAATCGCCGAATTGCCAGCCGTGGCAATCGCCTCGCCGAGTGCGGCGAAGTCATACAGCCGCGCATCACATGCCGCCGCAATCGGTGCCACGGCAGACGCCGGAACCAGTCCGACGCGCGCCTCGGCCCGGGCCAGCGCGGCCTCGAAATCGAGCATCGCCTGCACCCGGCCCTGATCGCAGAACACCTCACGCATATTGCGGGCAGTGAAATAGGCATCGAACAATTGATTGCCCGGTCGCTGAGTCATAAAAGTCCTTGCCGGCGCGGGCCATGGCGGCCCGCGCATTTCGGGTTAGAGATCGTGGTGCAAATACGCCGCCTGTTTCGGCAAGCGCAAACTGAACAGGAACGCGATCGCCATCATCGCCGTCACGTACCAGTAAAACGAGTTTTCCATACCGATGTTTTTCAGGCTCAGGGCGACGAATTCCGCCGAGCCACCGAAGATCGCGTTGGCCACCGCGTAGGCCAGCCCGACGCCGAGGGCGCGAACTTCCGGCGGGAACATTTCGGCTTTCACCAGACCGCTGATCGAGGTGTAGAAGCTGACGATCGCCAGCGCCACGGTGATCAACACGAAGGCGAGAAACGGGCTGCTGACGCTTTTCAGACTGAGCAGAATCGGCACGGTGAACAGCGTGCCGAGGGCGCCGAACCAGAGCATCGAGTTACGTCGGCCGATCCGGTCGGCGAGCATGCCGAACAGCGGCTGCATGCACATATACAAGAACAGCGCGCCGGTCATGATGTAGCTGGCGGTCTTGGCGTGCATGCCCGCGGTATTCACCAAGTACTTCTGCATGTAAGTGGTGAAGGTGTAGAAAATCAGCGAGCCACCGGCGGTGTAACCGAGCACGGTGATGAACGCGGCCTTGTGTTCGCGGAACAGTGCGCTGATGCTGCCGGCATCTTTGTGCGCGCGGGTTTCTTCGTTGGTGGTTTCCTTCAACGAGCGCCGCAGGAACAGCGAAATCAGCGCCGCCACCGCACCGACCACAAACGGAATCCGCCAGCCGTAGGCACGCAGTTCGTCTTCGTTGAGAAATTGCTGCAGCACCACCACCAGCGACACCGCCAGCAGTTGCCCGCCGATCAAGGTCACGTATTGGAACGAGGCGAAAAATCCGCGCTGGCCCTTGAGCGCGACTTCGCTCATGTAAGTCGCGGTAGTGCCGTACTCGCCGCCGACCGATAGACCTTGCAGCAGCCGTGCGAACAGCAACAGGATCGGCGCCCAGACGCCGATGGAGTTATAGGTCGGCAGGCACGCGATCAGCAGCGAGCCGAAGCACATCATCAGAATCGAGATGAGCATCGATTTCTTGCGCCCGTGCTTGTCGGCGACCCGGCCGAAAATCCAACCGCCAATCGGGCGCATCAGGAAGCCAGCGGCGAACACGCCAGCGGTGTTGACCAGTTGCACCGTCGGGTTGTCGGAAGGGAAAAACGCCGGGGCGAAATAGATCGCGCAGAAGGCGTAGACGTAGAAGTCGAACCATTCGACGAGGTTGCCGGACGAGGCGCCGACAATGGCAAAGATGCGCTTGCTGCGCTCCTCGCCGGTGTAATGGGAAGTGGTGGTGGTCATTGTTTTTCACTCGAAAGGGACGGTGAGAGTCTAGACATACTTTGCAACAGTCCCGTTCCACATCGGGTGTCTATTGATCGTTTTCACGCAGAGCGTGGGACGATCACGCATTCAACTACACCGTTTCCCTTGTAGGAGTGAGCCTGCTCGCGATCGCGGTGTGTCATTCAGACAATTCCAACCTGACACACCGCAATCGCGAGCAGGCTCACCCTACAGGGGTTGGCGGTGTTGTTCAGTAATCGAAGAACACTGTCTCGGCCTCGGTGCCTTGCAGTATCACATTCCATTGATAAACGCCTGACGCATCCGGCTTGGCCAGCAAGGTTTGGCGGCGTTCGGCGGGTACGCATTCGAGCAGCGGGTCATCGACGTTGGCCGGTTCACCTTCGAAGTAGATCCGCGTGAGCAAGTGCTTGACCAGGCCACGGGCAAACACCAGCACCACCAAATGCGGCGCCTGGGTCGTGCCTTTCAGACCCGGCACGCTGCCCGGTTTGATCGTGGTGAAGCGGAACCGCCCCTCGCCGTCCACCGGTACCCGGCCGAAGCCTTCGAAGTTTGGGTCCAGCGGCTTGTCCTGATGATCTTCCGGGTGGTCGTACTTGCCCGCGGCGTTGGCCTGCCAGACTTCGAGCATGGCGTCGTTGACGACATCGCCGTTGCCATCCACCACCTGCCCAGTGATCGCCAGGCGTTCGCCGAGGGTCTGCTCATTGGCGAGGTCTTCGCGGTTCAGCCAGGTCAGACCGATGTGGTAATACGGCCCGACGGTGTGGGACGTGGTCGCATTGAGCGTCATCTTATTTCTCCATCGGCGTGGCTTCACGCCCGCGCAGCACGATGTCCCAGCGGTAAGCGAGGGCGTAGGACGGAATGGTTTTTTCCAGATCGAAAGCAGCGATCAGGCGTTCCTTGGCCGAGGTGTCCGGCACGCAGTTGTAGATCGGGTCGTACGCCAGCAGCGGGTCGCCGGGAAAGTACATCTGCGTGACCAGGCGCGTGAGAATGCTCGGCCCGAACAGCGAAAAGTGGATATGCGCCGGACGCCACGCATTGTGGTGGTTGCCCCACGGATAGGCGCCGGGCTTGATGGTCTGGAACTGGTACCAGCCATCGGCGTCGGTGACGGTGCGCCCGGTGCCGGTGAAGTTCGGGTCCAGCGGCGCGTCGTGCAGGTCGCGCGCATGGTTGTAGCGACCGGCGGCATTGGCCTGCCAGATCTCCACCAGAATGCCCGGCACCGGCAAACCGTCTTCATCGAGCACACGGCCGTGAATGATGATGCGCTCGCCCAACGGCTCGCCTTCATGCTGGGCGGTCAGGTCGTGGTCATTTTCCACCAGGCGCTCGGCGCCAATGGTCGGCCCGGTGATTTCCGACAGCGAGTGCGGCAGATGCACCAATGGCTTGGACGGCGAGCGCAGGTTGGTGGATTGGTAGGTCGGGTGCAGGTACTCAGGCTGGGTGCCTGCCTGCGGGCGACGGTAACCAGGCTTGTCAGTCATTTCGCTTTCCTCAGTTCTTATAGATGCCGCAACGCGTCAGACGCGTTCGATGGCCAGGGCCAGACCTTGGCCAACACCGACGCACATGGTCGCCAGACCTTTCTTGCCGCCGGTCTTTTCCAGATGATGCAGCGCGGTCAGGACCAGCCGCGCACCGCTCATGCCCAACGGGTGGCCGAGGGCAATTGCGCCGCCGTTCGGGTTGACCTGCGCCGCGTCATCCGCCAGCCCCAGTCCACGCAACACCGCCAGACCCTGGCTGGCAAACGCTTCGTTGAGTTCGATCACGTCGAAATCGCTGACCGCCACACCGAGACGCTCGGTGAGTTTGCGCACCGCTGGCACCGGGCCGATCCCCATCACCCGCGGCGCGACGCCGGCGCTGGCCATGCCGAGCACTTTTGCGCGGGCGGTCAGGCCGTGTTTTTTTACCGCTTCGGCAGAAGCCAGAATCATTGCAGCGGCGCCATCGTTGACCCCGGAAGCATTGCCGGCGGTAACGGTTTTGTCCGCACCATTGACCGGTTTCAACTTGGCCAACGCTTCAATCGTAGTGTCGGCGCGCGGGTGTTCGTCCTGGCTGACCACGGTTTCGCCCTTCTTGTGAGCGATGCGCACTTCGACGATTTCTTCAGCGAAGTAGCCGGCGGCCTGCGCGGCGGCGGTACGTTGCTGACTGCGCAGGGCGAACGCGTCCTGATCTTCGCGCGAGACTTTATGGTCGTCGGCGACGTTGTCAGCGGTTTGCGGCATCGCGTCGACGCCGTATTGCGCTTTCATCAATGGGTTGATGAAACGCCAGCCAATGGTGGTGTCTTCCAGTTTCATGTTGCGCGAGAACGCCGCGTCAGCCTTGCCCATCACGAACGGCGCGCGCGACATCGACTCGACGCCGCCGGCAATCGCCAGCTCCATCTCGCCGCTGGCAATTGCCCGGAAAGCCGTACCAATCGCGTCCATGCCCGAAGCGCAGAGGCGATTGAGCGTCACGCCCGGCACGCTGTCCGGCAGACCTGCCAACAACAGGGCCATGCGCGCGACGTTGCGGTTGTCTTCGCCGGCCTGGTTGGCGCAGCCGAGGAACACCTCGTCGACGGCAGTCCAGTCGACAGATGGGTTGCGCTCCATCAAGGCCTTGATCGGTATGGCGGCCAGATCGTCGGCGCGCACGGCGGACAAGCCACCGCCAAAACGGCCGATGGGGGTGCGAATCGCGTCGCAGATATACACGTCACGCATCATGCTTCTCCCGGTGCCTGACCGTGGGCGGCGGCGGTGCGCGCTTCGAGATCGCGCAGCGCGGTCAGCTCGACTTCGGTCGGCTCAGCGGTGGTTTCAACATTGTCGGCAAAACGAATCGCCCAACCGGTGGCGGCGACCACTTGCTCGCGGGTCACGCCCGGATGCAGCGCGGTCACCACAAATTCATGGGTGCCCTGCTCCGGTTCCATGATGCACAGGTCGGTGATGATCCCCACCGGCCCGGCGCCCGGCAGGCCCAGACGCTTGCGTGAATCGCCGCCCTCGCCATGGCCGACCGAAGTGATGAAATCGAGCTTGTCGACAAACGAACGCGCCGACTGTTTAAGGATGATCAACACGCTTTTCGCCGAACCGGCGATCTCCGGCGCGCCACCGGCGCCCGGCAGGCGCACTTTCGGCGAGAAGTAATCGCCGACCACGGTGGTGTTGATGTTGCCGAAACGGTCGACCTGCGCGGCACCGAGAAAACCGACATCGATGCGTCCGCCCTGCAGCCAGTAGCGAAAAATCTCACCGGTCGGGACCACGGTGTCTGCAGTCTCGGCCAGCTCGCCGTCACCGATGGACAGCGGCAACACGCTCGGCTTGGCACCGATCGGGCCCGACTCGTAGATCAGCACCACATCCGGCGACGACGTCAGACGCGCAAGGTTGGCGGCTTTCGATGGCAGACCGATGCCGACGAAGCACACCGAGCCGTTCTTCAGGCGCCGCGCCGCGGCAACGGTCATCATTTCATTGGTGGTGTAAGTCATTACTCGGCCTCCGAAGCAGCGGCCAACCTGGCCTGGAATTCGCTGAAATCAGCGCAGCCATGGATGTATTCGTCGATCCACGCGGTAAACGTCTCACGGTCCCGAGCGATCGGGTCCCACGCCTGATAGAACCGATTGTCACGCTCGGTGTAACCGTGAGCGTAGGACGGATGCGCGCCGCCGGGCACATGGCAGACCGCGCTCAGCGCCCAGGTCGGCAGGACGCAGGCGTTCATCGGTGCGTTGAGATCGTCAACGATTTCTTCGACGGTGACGATGCAACGCTTGGCCGCCAAAGCGGCTTCTTTCTGCACGCCAAGAATGCCCCACAACAGCACGTTGCCTTTGCGGTCGGCTTTCTGCGCATGGATCACCGTGACGTCCGGGCGCACCGACGGCACGGCCGCCAGCACTTCGCCGGTGAACGGGCAGGTGACGGTTTTGATCAGCGGGTTGACCTTCGGCAGGTCGGAGCCAGCGTAGGCGCGCAGCACCGCGAACGGCAGGCCGGACGCGCCCGCGACGTAGGCGTTGGCCAGGTCGGCGTGGCTGTGTTCTTCGATTTCCAGCGCATGCGGCCACTGTTTCTCGACCGCATCGCGCAGACGATGCAGCGAACCGACGCCCGGGTTACCGCCCCAGGAAAAAATCAGCTTGCGTGCGCAACCGGCGCCGATCAGTTGGTCGTAGATCAGGTCGGGGGTCATCCGCACCAGCGTCAGATCTTTCTTGCCCTGACGAATGATTTCATGACCCGCTGCGGTAGGGATCAGGTGCGTGAAGCCTTCGAGCGCGACGGTGTCGCCATCGTTGACGAATTGCTTCACCGCGTCGTGCAGCGAAAGGATCTCAGCCATGGAGCGGGCTCCCGTTTTTGTAGTGAATCGCCAGTGATAAAAAGGCGCGAGGTTCAGCGCCGAAGTCACTGAAGATTAAGCCTGGGGAAATGGCCAAACAATCCGATAATCGACTGAGTGTTCGTTTATCGAACGGATTGTTGTTCCCCTAACAATCGAATCAAAAGCATCGCGAGCAGGCGAAGGCCTACAGGGGAACGCATTCCAAATGTAGGCCTTCGCCTGCTCGCGATGAGGCCAGAACATTCACAGAAATTTCTGACCTTTAAACTCAGGTAGCATCCGCATGGCTGACCACGCCCTTGATCACCACCGCTGCCGTTGCCAACCCGGCCGGAATCACCAGCGCTGTCAGCACCTGCTCGAAATTCCAGCCCAGGCCCAGCAGCGTCGCGCCCATCCACGCGCCAAGAATCGCGCCGAAGCGGCCAATCCCGAGCATCCACGAAACCCCGGTGGCGCGGCCTTGCGTCGGGTAGAAGCGTGCCGCCAGCGACGGCATCGCCGATTGCGCGCCGTTGACGCACATCCCCGCCACCAGCACCAAAGTCGCGAGCAAGGTGATGTTGCCCAGGCTCTGCCCTACCGCGTAGGCAAACACCCCGGCCAGCAGGTAGAACGTGCCGATGACCTTGTGCGGGTTGAAGCGGTCCATGGCCCAGCCCACTCCCACCGCGCTCAACACCCCACCGAACTGGAACAACGCGCCGATGAAGGCGGCCTGTTCCATGCTCGCGCCGCTGTCACGCATCAGCGTCGGCAGCCAACTGGTCAGCAGGTAAACGATGACCAGACCCATGAAATAGGTCAGCCACAACAGCAAGGTACCGGTGCTGTAGGTGCCGGAGAAAATTACCGCGAAAACGTTGCGCGCCTTGACGGTTTTCTGTTCCGGCACGCTGAAGCTCGAGGCTTGGGCCACGGTCACCGGGTCGATCGGCGCCAACGTCTTGCGCACCTTGTCGGTGCCACGGTTGCGCACTACCAGGTAACGCGCCGATTCCGGCAACCAGAACAACAGGACCACAGCAAGGATCAGCGGCAGCACCCCACCGATCAGCAGCAGGCTGTGCCAGCCAAAGGCCGGAATCAGCTTGGCGGAAATGAACCCGCCGCCGGCCATGCCCAGGTTGAAGCCGCAGAACATGCTGGTCACCAGCAGTGATTTCTTGCGCTCCGGGGTGTATTCCGAGAGCAAGGTGGTGGCGTTCGGCATCCCCGCGCCCAGGCCGAGACCGGTCAAGAAGCGCAGCACCAGCAGTTGTTCGACATTGGTGCTGTAAGCCGACGCCAGGCTGAAAGCGCCGAACAGCAGCACAGCACCGACCAGTACCACTTTGCGCCCGAAGCGGTCAGCCAGCGGGCCGGAACCGAGGGCACCGAAGACCATGCCGATCAGCGCGGCGCTCATTACCGGGCCGAGACTGGCGCGGTCGATACCCCAGTCCTGCGACAACGCCGGGGCGATGAAACCCATGGCGGCGGTGTCGAGGCCATCGAGAAAGACAATCAGGAAACACAGGATTACCACCCGCCACTGGTAGCGCGAGATCGGTTGGGCATTGATGAAGGTCTGCACATCGAGGCAGTTACCCACAGCGGACTGAGGCTGGTTCATTATTTTTATTCCACGCAAAAAACGCAGTCGAACGATGGCCGGCCAACGGGCAGCACGGTCATGAGGATAGAGGGTTTGAATCAGGCGTCGCGTTGCATCCGGCAACAGAGTCGGCAAGGCAGACAGTCGGGGAACATGCGCATGGTGAGGTGCCTCTTGTCATTATTATCGGAGTCGGCAGTCCGGGCTGACTCTGCGGGTCAGCGCCGGATGACGCTGCCGCGACATTAATGATCCGAGGGTTTTAGCGTCAATTCGATAAACGCAACACTGTGCGTTTATCGAACAGCTTCATCAGGCAAACAACTGCGCACTGAGGTCGCGACTGGCGCTGAGCAGGCCCGGCAAAAAGCGCTGCTCCAGTTCGCTGCGGCTGACTCGTCCGGCGTGGGTGCTGACATTGAGCGCCGCAACCACCTGACCGGACGCGTCATACACCGGCACGGCAATCGAGCGCAGGCCCTGTTCCAGTTCCTGATCGACGATGCACCAGCCCTGCTGCCGCACCTCTTGCAGGCAGGCGAGCAAGGCGTCAGGGGTATGGATCGTGCGGCTGGTCTTGGCCACCAGTTCCGCGTGGTCGAGGTATTCGCCCAGCGACGTATCGTCGAGTGCTGCCAGCAAAATGCGCCCCATCGACGTGCAATACGCCGGCAGCCGCCCGCCCACCGACAGGTCAACCGAAATCAGCCGCTGGGTCGTCGCCGAACGGGCGATGTACAGAATGTCGTCGCCCTCGAGCGTGGCCATGTTGCAGGCTTCATGCAGTTGCTCGCTCATGCGGTCGAGGTACGGTTGCGCGGACACGGCTAGCGGCGTCGATGACAAATAGGCGTGGCCGAGGGTCAACACTTTCGGCAGCAATGAATAGGTGCGACCGTCGGTGGTGGCGTAGCCGAGCTTGATCAGCGTGTGCAGGCAACGGCGCACCGCTGCGCGAGGGATCTCGGTGCGGTGGCTGATCTGGGCGATGGTCAGGTGGCGCTTGCGCTCCTGAAAAGCCTGCACCACCGCCAGACCGCGGGCCAATGAGGTCATGAAATCCGGATCGCCGGTCAGGGCCTGGATACGCTTGGCCGGCGAAGCGACGATCGGCGGCGCCACGGAAGTGAAGGAATTGCGCATTTGATCGTTCATTCAAGGTCCTTGGTCCGGCTCGGATCAGTGGCTATACAAACGGCTCACAGGCGAATGCACAAGCGCTGAGAACGCAACATTGGGCGATTATCGAACCGTCGACCGATAATCGCAATCCGTCATCTCGCGCCGAGTCAACGTGCCCGTTTCGACCACACCCGTTTTAGATGGATGCGTTAGTTGTTCATTTAATGGCGCCAAAAACTGATCATCCGGCAAATAGTTCCCAGCACGCAGTGCAACTAAATAAACTTGCGCGCAACCAGGCCCCCACACATTCAGAACCGTTTTTAACTTGGCAAAGATAGTCATTCCTGAATCGATGGCTATAATGCACCTCAGTGGCGCCCCGTCTTCATTGACCCGGATCGCCACCCGCTGAGGTGATGTCCATCACCGACAGCCCGGCCAGCGCCAGACGCCATTTTTCATGCAACGCCTGCGTTCGCCGAAACAGGAAACTGATGCTGCGTCAGTTTTATCGGGTGCCGTAGCCGCCTGACAGACGAAAGTCCCGTTCGCTCGCCGATTCAACTAATGCCTGTTCAGGCATTGAAATGGGGGGCGCTCGAGCGATTCGTTGCCATGCGTTTCACCAGACTTACAACTCAACTCATACAGGTATCACTGTGACGAAAGACGAACTGCGCGCGGAACTTGAGCGCCAGGAACAACGTTACAAGGAAGTTTACGGCGGGGAAGTCACCACCTACGCCGCACAGCCCGAACCGGAACGCAAAGCCTGGCGCAAGCGCCCTACCGTTCAGGATCAGGTGTTCAAGCAGGAAATCGAAAAAATCGAAAAGGAGCTCAAAGCCGAGGAGCCTTGAACACAGGCGGCGGTTTTTGAAGGTTTGCGTCCGCACCATTTACAAGCGCGGTGAAACGACGATGCCTTGCGCGCCCGCTACCCGCGGGCAGCGGCAATCCTCGCGTCTGACAGGCTGATGACAGACGTCCTACAGGTTTCACAGATATTTCAGACAAGCGTTTGAGCGTTCGCCCAGTCTTTGAAAATGCCGGCAAAACGCGAATTTTATTAATATAATCAATGACTTGAAAAACCCTGCGCACCGCTTGGTTTTAACGCGCTGCAACAAATTAACTTGAAGAAGAGTGTGACCAGTGAGCAGACAGGGCATCGATTTCCTGTCTTTTCTGGCATAATCGCGCCCCCTTACGACCGGGTCAGAAAACCTTCATGATCGATTTATTCAGCGGACTGGATGCTTGGGTGCTTGTGAGCCTCTTGCTCGCCCTGACGTTTGTCCTCGCCTTCGAGTTCATCAATGGATTTCATGACACCGCTAACGCGGTAGCCACTGTTATCTACACCAAAGCCATGCCGCCGCATCTGGCAGTGTTCTTTTCCGGCGTGTTCAATTTCCTCGGCGTGCTGCTGGGCGGCGTTGGCGTGGCGTATGCCATCGTCCACCTGCTGCCGGTGGAACTGCTGATCAATGTGAACACCGGCCATGGCCTGGCAATGGTCTTCTCGCTGCTCGCCGCGGCCATCGCCTGGAATCTGGGCACGTGGTACTTCGGTATCCCGGCTTCCAGCTCGCACACCCTGATCGGCTCGATCCTCGGTGTCGGCCTGGCCAACGCGCTGATCAACGACATCCCGTTGAGAGATGGGGTGAACTGGCAGAAAGCGATCGACATCGGCGCCTCGCTGGTGTTCTCGCCGATGGCCGGTTTCCTGATCGCCGCACTGGTGCTGATCGGCCTGAAGTGGTGGCGCCCGCTGTCGAAGATGCACAAGACGCCGGAACAGCGCCGCAAGATCGACGACAAGAAACACCCGCCATTCTGGAACCGTCTGGTCCTGGTGATCTCGGCCATGGCCGTGAGCTTCGTGCACGGTTCCAACGATGGCCAGAAAGGCATCGGCCTGATCATGCTGGTACTGATCGGCATCGTGCCTGCGCAGTTCGTGCTCGACCTGAACAGCACCACCTACCAGATCGAACGCACCCGCGACGCGACTCTGCACCTGAGCCAGTTCTACCAGCGCAACGCCGATTCGCTGGGTGAATTCCTGGCCTTGGGCAAAAGCGTGGAAGGCGACCTGCCGGAGAAGTTCCGCTGCAACCCGCAGCAGACCGAACCGACCATTTCCGCCCTTCTGCACACTCTTAAAGGTGTAGCGGACTACCATTCGCTGTCGTCGGAAAGCCGCATCGAGGTACGTCGTTACCTGCTGTGCCTGGACGACACGGCGAAGAAAGTCGGCAAGCTGCCAGGCCTCGAAGCCCGTGAAAAGGCTGACCTCGACAAGCTGCGCAAAGACCTGACCACCACCACCGAATACGCCCCGTTCTGGGTGATTCTGGCAGTCGCCCTGGCCTTGGGCCTGGGCACCATGGTGGGCTGGAAGCGCGTGGTACTGACCATTGGCGAGAAGATCGGCAAGCAAGGCATGACCTATTCCCAAGGCATGTCCGCGCAGATCACGACGGCCAGTTTGATCGGCATGGCCAACATTTTCAGCCTGCCGGTATCGACCACTCACGTGCTGTCTTCGGGTGTGGCCGGGACCATGGTTGCCAACAAGAGCGGCTTGCAGGGTGGCACGGTCAAGACCATTTTGCTGGCGTGGGTGTTGACCTTGCCAGCGACGGTGGCGTTGTCGGCCGGGTTGTTCTGGTTGGCGTCCAAGGCGCTGGGTAGCTGATCTTCAGCTGCTTGTGAAGGAGGCGCCATTCTTTGGAATCGCGCCTTTTTTTTGGAGTTGGGATTGGGGGCATATCCGTTGCTGCGGGGGCTGCTGCTGGCGGTTTCGCTCTTACAGCGAGTCCCTTTTTCAAACGCCGGAGTGCCGGCCCAGCAAAAAGGAACCAAAAGGCTTTGCCCCGGCGTTCGGCCCCTCGCTGGGGCTCGGGGTTCCTTCGTTACGGAATCGCTCCGGGCGCAGCGGCTACGGCTTGCTTCGCTGCACCTCCTTCCGCTGTGTACGACTTCGTCGTACGGTCGCTACGCTCCCAC
>NZ_JBUDGD010000072.1:0-21937 GCF_055484735.1 Pseudomonas sp. 15C
GAATTCCGGTGGAGAACCTGCTGGTTCTGCTGTTCCCGCTCGGTGCGATCACCGTGCTGCTGGCGCAATTCGCGCCGACCGGCACGGTGCAGATCATTGATGAAGAGCCGGGCATTCTCGCCCACATCCTGCTGTCGATCCTTGCCTACGGCATGTTCACCATCGCGGTGTTCCAGGCCTTGCTGCTGCTGGTGCAAGACCACCAGCTCAAGCACAAGCACCCGTCCGGGCTGATCAAGAACTTCCCGCCGCTGCAAACCATGGAAAGTCTGCTGTTCGGTTTCCTTTGGGCCGGCTGGACGCTGCTGTCGCTGTCGCTGATCTCCGGCTGGCTGTTCGTCGAGAACCTGTTCGCCCAGCATCTGGTGCACAAGACCCTGCTGGCGTGCCTGGCGTGGATCGTGTTCAGCGTGCTGCTGTGGGGGCGCAATCGCCTCGGCTGGCGCGGCCACAAGGCGATTCGCTGGACGCTCGCCGGTTTCTGCCTGCTGATGTTGGCGTATTTCGGCAGCAAACTGGTTCGCGAATACATTCTGCACATCTGACGGGCGTATAAATGGACGGTTTGCCCATAGGGCCGATGCTCGCGGTATTCGCTCTGCTGATTGTGTGGTCAGGGCTGTTTACCGCCGTCGAAATCGCGCAACAGCAGTTGCTCGCGCAGCGCACCGCCTCGCGCGCCAGCGATAAGCCGCTGGCCAAGCTCAACTTTCCGCTCGACAGCCTGATCCTGTGCAACACCCTGTGCCGCGCGCTGGCGGTGGTGATTGCCACCTTGCTGGCGATTTTCCTTTGTGCGGAAAACGGCCCTTGGGCAGCATGCCTCGGCGTCGGCGCCATCCTGCTGGTGTTCGCCGATTACTTTCCGCGCAGCGTGGCCCAGCGTTATCCCGATGCAGTGCTGGGGCTCGGCAATACCCTGCTGGCGGTACCGCTGAAGATTGTCTATCCGTTTGCCTGGCTGTTCAGCCGCCTTGGCAGCCTGCTGATGAGCCCGTTCGTGCGCAAGGCCCAAGTCGTGCAACACAGCGAAGACGAAGCGCCCGCCGACCGTCATGACGATGCCGAACATCCGGTTCGTGCGCACCCGGTCTCCGGGATCCACGCGCTGGACAACATCACCGTCAACGATATTCTGGTGCCGCGCAGTGACGTCGACGGCATCAACCTCGACGATCCGATCGAAGCGATCATCGAGCAACTGCGCAATAACGAACGCACGCGTCTGCCGGTGTTTCACAGCGACATCAATCAGGTCGAAGCGGTACTCAACACCCGTCAGGTCGGCCACTTGCTGAGCAACGGCGAACTTACGCGAGAAGCCCTGCTGGCAGCCAGCTACGAACCCTACTTCGTTCCAGAAAGCACCCCGTTGCAACTGCAACTGCTGAACTTTCACAAGCAACAGCGGCGCCTGGGCATGGTGGTCGACGAATACGGCGAAGTGCTCGGTATCGTCACGCTGGAAGATATTCTCGAAGAGATCGTTGGCGAATTCGAAAGCGAGCACAGCCTCGATAACCCGCACATCCACCCGCAAGCCGACGGGCGCATGGTGATTGATGGTGCGGCGTCGATCCGCGAACTGAACAAATGCCTGGGCTGGCACCTGCCCAGCGACGGGCCGAAAACCCTCAACGGGCTGGTGACCGAGGCGTTGGAAACCATTCCGGAAAGCGCGGTTTGCCTGAAGATCGGCCGTTATCGCCTGGAAATCCTCGAGACCGAAGACAACCGCGTGAGCAAAGTACTGATCTGGCTGACCTCATCTGTGCCAGTCTTGATACCGGCACGCTAGATCGCCTCTTGTTCAAGCGTTAGCCCCCTTCCTATAATCGGCGAGCTTACCCAAGCGCCGACGACCCCTGTGCTTACCCGGCACGCCACGGATCGCGACTGTTTCCGCCGCAAACCGACGACTGTTCCTACTCGAAACAGCGCTCGCGCCCTACCCCACATCCCTGGGTGTTCGACCATAATAATTCGCTCCAACGGAGCTCATGACTGTCAGGGATCACCGCATGACCACCACGACCGCTTTGCGCGACAACGCGCCTGCCCAGCCGACCAATTCCGCCACCCGCGTGGCGACGGCAAGTTTTATCGGCACCGCCATCGAGTTCTACGACTTCTATGTTTACGCCACCGCAGCCGCGCTGGTGATCGGGCCGGTGTTCTTTCCGCAAACATCGGGCACCGCACAGATGCTCTCTGCGTTTCTGACGTTCGGCATCGCCTTCCTCGCCCGCCCGCTCGGCTCGGCGCTGTTCGGCCACTTCGGTGACCGCATCGGGCGCAAATCGACGCTGGTCGCCTCATTGCTGCTGATGGGCGTCTGCACCACATTGATCGGCGTGTTGCCGGGGTACGACAGCATCGGCGCATGGGCGCCAATCCTGTTGTGCGTGCTGCGCTTCGGCCAAGGTCTGGGGCTGGGCGGCGAATGGGGCGGAGCTGCGTTGCTGGCCACGGAAAACGCGCCGAAAGGCAAGCGCGCCTGGTTCGGCATGTTCCCGCAACTGGGGCCTTCGATCGGTTTTCTCGCCGCCAACGGTCTGTTCCTGACCCTCGCCATGACCCTCGACGACGAGCAGTTCCGGAGCTGGGGCTGGCGCATTCCGTTTCTGCTCAGCGCCGCGCTGGTGATGGTCGGCCTGTATGTACGCCTCAAGCTGCACGAAACGCCGGTGTTCGCCAACGCGATTGCTCGTCAGGAGCGGGTGAAAGTGCCGCTGGTTGAACTGTTCAGCCAGTACTGGGCGCCGACGTTGCTGGGCGCAGCGGCGATGGTGGTGTGCTACGCGCTGTTCTATATCTCGACGGTGTTTTCTCTGAGCTACGGAGTGTCCACCCTGGGTTACAGCCGCGAGACCTTCCTCGGCCTGCTGTGCTTTGCCGTGCTGTTTATGGCGGCTGCGACGCCGTTGTCAGCCTGGGCGAGTGACCGTTACGGGCGCAAACCGGTGCTGATCATCGGTGGCGTGCTGGCGGTGCTTTCCGGGTTTCTGATGGAACCGTTGCTGACTCAGGGCTCGACCTGGGGCGTGGCGCTGTTCCTGTGCATCGAACTGTTCTTGATGGGCGTGACGTTCGCGCCGATGGGCGCGCTGCTGCCGGAGTTGTTTCCGACCCATGTGCGTTATACCGGCGCGTCGGCGGCGTATAACCTGGGCGGAATTGTCGGAGCCTCGGCGGCACCGTTCTTCGCACAGAAACTGGTGGCAATGGGCGGTTTGAGTTATGTCGGCGGGTATGTCTCGGCGGCGGCGGTGCTGAGCTTGATTGCGGTGCTGTGCCTGAAGGAAACGAGGAATAACGATCTGAATCGGGTTGCCTGATTCAACAGCATCGCCAGCAGGCTGGCTCCCACAGGGGTAATCGGTTGGCCACAAATTTTGTGATCACTCAATCCAATGTGGGAGCCAGCCTGCTGGCGATGGCCGCGATGCGGTTTAGAGCTCTACAACAACCGCTTGAGACGCACGGGTCGCCTTCGCCCGCGCGGCCTCGATCGATTCATCCCGCGCCAGTGCCACGCCCATGCGGCGCTGACCGTTGACTTCAGGTTTGCCGAACAGACGCAACGCCGTGTCCGGCTCGCTCAGCGCGGCGCCGAGGTTGGCGAAGGCAGTCTGGGTCGATTGCCCTTCCACCAGAATCACCGCCGAAGCCGATGGCCCGAACTGACGGATCAGCGGTACCGGCAAACCCAGAATCGCGCGAGCGTGCAAGGCGAACTGGGACAGGTCCTGGGAGATCAGCGTGACCAGACCGGTGTCATGCGGGCGCGGCGACACTTCGCTGAACCACACCTGATCACCTTTGATGAACAGCTCGACGCCGAAGATGCCACGGCCACCCAGCGCTTCGGTGACTGCTTTGGCCACGCGCTCGGATTCAGCCAGGGCAATCGGGCTCATGGCCTGTGGCTGCCAGGATTCCTGGTAATCGCCTTTTTCCTGACGGTGACCGACCGGCGCGCAGAACGTGGTGCCGCCGACGTGACGCACGGTCAGCAGGGTGATTTCGTAGTCGAAGTCGATGAAACCTTCGATGATCACCCGCCCTTTGCCGGCGCGACCGCCCTCTTGCGCGTAGTCCCAGGCCTTCTGCACGTCATCGACGCTGCGCAGCAGGCTTTGGCCTTTGCCCGACGAACTCATGACCGGTTTGACGACGCACGGGAAGCCGAGGTCTTCAACGGCTTTGCTGTAATCCTCGAAGGTGTCGGCAAAGTGGTACGGCGAGGTCGGCAGGTCGAGCTCTTCAGCGGCCAGACGACGGATGCCTTCGCGGTTCATGGTCAATTGCGCCGCACGTGCAGTCGGGATCACGGTGAAGCCTTCGGCTTCCAGTTCGACCAGAGTGGCGGTGGCGATGGCTTCGATTTCCGGCACGATGAAGTGCGGCTTCTCGGCTTCGATCACGGCGCGCAGGGCGGCGCCGTCGAGCATGTTGATCACATGGCTGCGATGCGCAACCTGCATGGCCGGCGCGTTGGCGTAACGGTCGACGGCAATCACTTCAACGCCCAGGCGCTGCAGCTCGATCACCACCTCCTTGCCCAACTCACCACAGCCACACAGCAATACGCGGGTCGCGGTTGGCGACAGTGGAGTTCCGATACGGGTCATCTCAGGTCCTCAAAGCAGCGGATCATCGAGGAAAGCAACGCCAGCCGCGCTTTCCATGGGGAGAAAGCGCGGCATTTTACATGAACCCGCGGGTTTGGCTTCAGCTGGCGACAGCCTGTTTGCGCTCGCGCCAGGCCATGATCAGCCACACGGCGGTGACGCCGGCGAATTTCGAGGCCAGGGCGGTGATGATCACCGGCGGGGTCAGCAGGTCAATCATGCCGAAAAAGATGAAGGTATCGAGAGGAATGCTCAGCGCCGAACTTATCCACAGGCGGTCGCGCAGCGGCCGTTTGGTGATGCTGAACACCAGCCAGTCGATGCACTCGGAGACCGCGAACGCCGTGGCACTTGCCAGGGCGATGGAGGGATCGGAGGTGACGTAGGACAGCACCAGGGCCGCCAGCATCGCCACGATTGCACCGTGACCGAAGCGCGTTTGCACCATGTCACGCAGCACGAACACCAGCCCGCCCCAGGCCGACCAGATGATGTCCAGGTGCGGCGCGGTGGAGAAGGCGAAGTTGATCAGCACTACGCTGCTGATGTAGGCGATAAGAAAGATCATGGGGGCGGCCTGTGAATTTGGCGCACAGGTTACTGGACCGCAAGGTCAAGAGCCACCCCCTCACCCCAGCCCTCTCCCCAAGGGGGCGAGGGGGAAAGGGAGCAGATCGGGGGCTATTCAAAATCTGGGTTCGACTCGGTGTTTCAGGTCGGCGTACAGCAAAAAACACCTCGGTCAGTCTCCTCTCCCCCGGGAGAGGGTCAGGGTGAGGGGCTTCTAAGGTTCACGACGATTTCGCCGGCAACATCCACACCAACCCACTGGCCTTCGCCCGCTCATGACACAACCCCAGTACCACCCGGCGCTCGTCATTGTTCATGCGGCTCCAGCGGGTAATTTCTTCCACGGTACGCTGGCACCCGGTACAGACATCAGCCTCATCCAGCGCACAGATATTGACGCAGGGCGAGGCAACAGGTCGTTCAGCGCTAGTCATTGTTCTTGCTCGGCCAGATCGCGGGCATAACGCTGCGAGTTATGCACATAGTGGGCGGCGCTGGCTTCGAGCATCTTCTTTTGCGCCTCGGTGAGTTCGCGTACGACCTTGCCCGGCGAGCCCATCACCAGCGAGCCATCGGGAATCTCCTTGCCCTCGCCGATCAGCGAGTTGGCGCCGATGATGCAGTTCTTGCCGATCTTCGCACCGTTGAGGATCACCGCGTTGATGCCGATCAGGCTGTAATCGCCGACCGTGCAGCCATGGAGCATGGCGTTGTGGCCGATGGTTACGCCGGTACCGATGGTCAGCGGGTAGCCCATGTCGGTGTGCATCACCGTGCCGTCCTGCACATTGCTGTTCTTGCCGATCAGGATCAGTTCGTTGTCGCCGCGCAGCACGGCGTTGAACCAGACGTTGGCGCCCTCTTCCAGTCTGACCTTGCCCACCAGCACGGCATTGGGGGCGACCCAGCTCTGTGGATGGGTTTCGACACGGGCGTCGCCCAGGCGGTATTTCATGGTGTGGTCCTCAGGGCTTGCGGTGATGGGCCATTCGAACGATGGCTAGGTATTGATGAAGCTTTTCGGCGGCTCGTGCAGGTTGATCCTGGCGTCATAGAGCAGATTGACCAGTTCGACGATCATCATCGCCGTCAGTCCCCAGATCTTGTACTCGTCGAAGCGGTAGCTCGGTACGTACCAGCTGCGGCCCTGATAGTCGATGCGATGAGTGTGCTCGCGCGGGTCTTTGCGGAAGAACTCCAGTGGCACGCTGAACACCGCAGCGATTTCGGCATCGTTGGGCTGGTATTCGACGAAATCGGGAATCACCCCGACGTACGGCGTGACCTTGATGCCATGCAGGGAGATCAGCGGACTGAGCGGGCCGATGACTTCCACCAGCCCCGGTGGCAGGCCGATTTCCTCTTCGGCTTCTCGCAGCGCGGTGAAGATCAGGTCCGGGTCTTCCGGGTCACGTCGACCACCCGGGAAGGCGACTTCGCCGCCGTGGGTCGAGAGCCCGCTGGCGCGCAGGGTCAGGACCAGCTCCGGCTCGTCGCTGCGGGTGATCGGCACCAGTACGGCGGCCTCGGGAAAGCGTGCGTCGGTCTCCAGCGTGCGCGGTGTGTGGTTGCTTACCCTATGCAGTAGCTCATCCAGCATGAGTGTTCTCGATCGGTACCTTACCCGGCATCATGCACCAATCGATGCGAGCGCCCAAGCCCCCGAAACCCGACGTGTCGCGAAACGACAACTTGCCGACCGGCACCGCTGCACGCCAAGATAGGCGCAGCATTCAGGAACCTCAGCATGAAATTTTGCAGCCACTGCGGTAACCCGGTCACCCAGCGCATTCCCGAAGGCGATTCGCGACTGCGCTATGTCTGCGAAAGCTGTCAGACCATTCATTATCAGAATCCCAATATCGTCGCCGGGTGTGTGCCGACCTGGGGCGGCCAGGTGCTGCTCTGTCGCCGCGCCATCGAACCGCGCCTGGGCTACTGGACCCTGCCCGCCGGTTTCATGGAAAACGGCGAGACCATCGAGCAGGCCGCCGTGCGCGAAACCGCCGAAGAAGCCTGCGCCCGCGTGCGCAACCTGAGCATCTACACGCTGATCGACGTACCGCACATCAGCCAGGTGCATGTATTCTTCCGCGCCGAGCTGGTCGATCTGGATTTTGCCGCCGGTCCCGAAAGCCTCGAGGTGCAACTGTTCGACGAAGCGGACATCCCTTGGGACGATCTGGCTTTCCGCACAGTGGGGCGCACGCTGGAATGTTTCTTCGCGGATCGGCGCGTCGAAAGTTATCCGGTGCGTTCGGAATCGATTCCACCGCTGGCGCAACCAGCCATCACTTGATTTCGTCGCGCACCGGCCGATAACACCACACACCGCTGTCCAACCTGTATCTGCGTCACTTTTGGGGAATCGTTTCAATGCGCTGGTTGCTTGCCCTGTTTTGCCTGTCATTCGTCACAGTCTCGCAAGCGTCATTCGTGACCACCGTGACACCGTCGAATACGCCATTGATCGAAAAAGTCCTGGTGCTCAAATCCGCGCATCAACTGCAATTGATCACCGACGGTAAACCCTTGAAGACCTATCGCATTTCGTTGGGCAAGGGCGCGAAGAAAGGTCCGAAACTGATCGAAGGCGACAAGCGCACGCCGGAAGGCTTCTATTGGATCGACTGGCGCAAGACCAGCGACAAATTCAACCTGTCGATGCACATTTCCTACCCGAACATCAGCGACTCGGCCCGCGCTCGCCGCGAAGGCGTCGAGCCCGGCGGGATGATCATGATCCACGGCACGCCGGACTCCGAAGACAACCCGGAGCAGTTGTTCCACACCCTCGACTGGACCGACGGCTGCATCGCCATGCGTAACGTCGACATGCGCGAAGTGTGGAATCTGGTGCCGGACGGCACGATGATCGAGATTCGTCCGTAATTTCAGCGCGACCGCCGGTCGGCCCGAAAAATAAATCAAAAAAATCGCAGCGTGCTTCAGCGTCTGTCCGGTGATACCACTCTCACCGGCGGGGCTGATCCAGGCTGCGATTTTTTTTGTGCCCCCTGCTCACCACTAATACCACTTGAAACCCACCCTCCAGCCAAGGCCCCTGCAAGCGTGAAAACCGGCTTTCCTCGCGTTGACATGGTATGCAAGTGGTATTAGTTTCCGCCCGACTGCCGAGCGACAACAATCCTATATCAGCGCCGGAAATGCCCTACATGAACGATCTCCTCGCCCTACGCCCCGATGACGCCCAGCCGACGCCGCTGTACCTGCAACTGGCGCGTAATCTGGAAGCGGCGATCCATGCCGGGCAATGGAAAGCCGAACAGGCGATGCCATCGGAGCGCAATCTCAGTGAATGGCTGGGGATTTCCCGAGTGACCGCGCGCAAGGCGCTGGAAGTCCTGCTGGAGCAAGGCCTGATCCGCCGTCTGCAAGGTTCTGGCACGTTCATCACCCCGCGCCTGGAACAACCGCTGTCGCGCCTTTCCGGTTTCAGCGAAATGCTCCGCCTCAAGGGCTTCGTCCCCAGCTCGCACTGGCTGGAGCGCGAAATCACCCTGCCGACCCACGAAGAACTGATCCGCCTCGGCCTGTCGCCGAACGACAAGGTGGCGCGCATGAAGCGTCTGCGCAAAGCCGACGACACCGTGATGGCCATCGAGATGAGCACCCTGCCCGCCTCGATCATGCCCAAACCGCAAGCGGTGGGTGATTCGCTCTACGAATACCTCGACGGCATCGGTAAGCCGATCGTCCGCGCCTTGCAGCACATCCAGGCGATCAATGCCTCGGACGAGTTCGCCGCACTGGTGGGCATTGCCCCTGGCACCGCCATGTTGCTGATGACCCGAGTCGGTTACCTGGAAGACAACACGCCGATCGAAGTCACCGACACCTATTGCCGCAACGATTACTACGACTTTGTCGCAGAGCTGCGCCGCTGAGAGCGGCGCCGGAACCGAGAAAACATCATGTCCGAAGACAACATCCTCACCGCTGACGGCTGGATTCGCGGCCGGCTGATCCACGCCCGCGGCAAAGTCGTGGCGATCGAAGGCGAGCCCTGCGATCCGACCGATAACGACCTGCCGTACCTGCTGCCGGGTTTCATCGACCTGCACGTCCACGGCGGCGGTGGCAAAGACATCATGGAAGGCGCCAGCGCCTTCGAGACCATCAGCAAAACCCACGTACGTTTCGGCACGACATCGCTGCTGGCCACGACCATGACCGCGCCGAGTGCGGAGATCACCAGCGTACTTAAGGAGGTCGGAGAATTCTGTGAACAGCGTCCGCAAGGCGCGGCGCGGGTCCTCGGCGTCCACCTCGAAGGCCCGTATATCAATCCCGGCAAACTCGGCGCGCAACCAAACTTCGCTCACACCGCGTTGATGGCTGAAGTCGAAGAATATCTGGCCCTGGCGCCGATCCGGGTGATCACCATCGCGCCGGAAATCGCCGGCCACGACGAGTTGATTCGTGAGCTGAGCAGCCGCGGTATCCGCATGCAGATCGGCCACACCCTCGGCAGCTATGAAGAAGGGGTTGCCGCGTTGAACGCCGGCGCCACCAGCTTCACCCATTTGTACAACGCCATGAGCCCGCTGCATCACCGCGAGCCGGGGATCGTCGGCGCGGCCCTGGCCCACGCGCAGTACGCCGAGCTGATCCCGGATTTGCTGCACGTGCACCCCGGTGCGATCCGCGTCGCGTTGCGTTCGATCCCGTGCCTGTACTGCGTGACCGATTCGACTGCCGCCGCCGGCATGCCCGACGGCGAATACAAGCTCGGCAGCCACACCGTGACCAAATGCCTGGGCGGCGTGCGCCTGCCCGACGGCACCCTGGCCGGGAGTACGCTGACCATGGATCAGGCCCTGCGCAATCTGGTGAAGATCGGTCTGCCGATCAGCGAAGCCTCGCAGCGCCTGTCGCAATTTCCCGCCGATTACCTCGGCCTCAACGAACGCGGGCGCCTCGCCCCCGGCGCCTGGGCCGACTGCGTGCGGCTCGATCGTTCACTCACACTGACCGCTGTCATGGTCGAAGGAGAAGACATTGACTTCAAAAATGCTTGAGGAGGCGCTGTCCTCGTTCGAGGCCGTGCACGCTCAGTTGCAACAGCTCGACCCGCAACTGATCGAGATCGCCGGGCGTCTGCGCCGTCAGCCGCCGCAAGTGGCGATGACCGTCGCGCGCGGCAGCTCCGACCACGCGGCGAGCTATTTTGCCTACCTGACCATGCAGCAACTGGGCGTGCCGGTGGCGTCGTTGCCGATGTCGGTGGTGACCATGCAGCAGGCACCATTGAAGGTCAGCGGTCAGGTCGCGTTCGCCTTTTCCCAGTCGGGACAAAGCCCGGACCTGGTCAACAGCCTGCGCCTGTTGCGCAAACGTGGCGCGTTGAGCGTGTCGATGGTCAACGCCGCCGATTCACCGCTGGAAGCGGCGTGTGAATTCAGCGTGCCGCTGCTCGCCGGAACGGAAAGCAGCGTCGCCGCGACCAAAAGCTTCATCGCCACCCTCAGCGCCAGCGCCCGTCTGGTCGCGCACTGGAAAGAGGACGACGAATTGTTGCAGGCACACAACGCCCTGCCCGAAGGACTGCGCGAAGCCGCGATCCAGGACTGGAGCGCCGCCATCGATGCACTGCGCGATTGCCAGCAGCTGATGGTCATTGGCCGTGGCGCCGGTTTCGCCATCGCCCAGGAAGCGGCGCTGAAATTCAAGGAAACCTCGGCGATTCAGGCCGAAGCCTTCAGCAGCGCCGAAGTCCGTCACGGCCCGATGGCACTGATCGACGAACATTATCCGCTGCTGGTATTCGCCCCCCGCGGTGCGGAACAGGCCGGGCTCTTGAGCCTCGCGGCAGAAATGCGCCAGCGCGGCGCCCGCGTGTTGCTGGCCGCTCCCGATGACGTGGCCGAGCGTGACCTGACCCTGAGCCGCGCCGAACACCCGGCCCTCGACCCGATTCTGGCGATCCAGAGCTTCTACGTCATGGCCGCAGGCCTCGCCGTGGCCCGGGGCATGGACCCGGATCAACCGCGCCACCTGAGCAAAGTGACCCGCACCCACTGAGTGCCCCTGACTGCATACCTGATGAGACCGAGCCATGCACAACAACAATAAAGAGCTGACCCTCAGCGCCCCGCTCAGCGGGCCGGTGCTGACGCTCGCCAAAGTCCCGGACGCGGTGTTCGCCAGCGGCGCGATGGGCGACGGCATCGCCATCGACCCGCTCAACGATACGCTGTATTCGCCGTGCGCCGGGGTGATCATTCACGTCGCGCGCACCGCTCACGCCGTTACCGTGCGCGCCGACAACGGTGCGGAGATTCTTCTGCACCTTGGCCTCGATACCGTTGAGTTGAACGGCGCCGGTTTCTCGATGCTGGTCAGCGAAAATCAGCGGGTCAGCGTCGGCCAGCCGTTGTTGCGCTACGACCAGGACCAGGTCGGCCAACACTGCAAAAGTCTGGTCAGTCTGTTGATCCTGACCAACAGCCACGATTTTCAGGTGCGCCCGATCACGCTCAAAGCGGTAAAAGTCGGCGAGCCGTTGCTGCACATCGTCGCACGCAACGACTCAGTGGCAGGTGTTGAAGCCAGCGCTGGCCCCGAAGTTCGCGGGCAGGTGCGCGTGGCCCATCGCGGTGGCTTGCATGCCCGTCCGGCGGCGCTGATCCGCCAGACTGCGCAGGGTTTCAACAGTCAGTCAAAGCTGCACTTCGCCGGTAAGTCGGCGCCGTGCAACAGCCTGATCGGCCTGATGGGCCTGGCAATTGGCGAGCAGGACGAGATCCAGGTCAGCTGTCAGGGCGCGGATGCCGAAGCGGCGCTGCAAGCCTTGCTCAGCGCATTGTCCACCGCACTGCCGGATGATCATGACGCTAAGGCGCCAGTCAGCACGGCGCCGCTGAAACGCCCGGCCGAGGCGGGTGTGTTGCACGGTGTTTGCGCGGCGCCGGGGCTGATCGCCGGGCCGTTGTTTCGCTTGAACGCAATCAGCTTGCCGGCGGACGCGGGCAACCACGATCCAGTGCAGCAACAACACACTCTCGATGCGGCATTGAACGCGGTGCGCAGCGACATCGCCGCCACCCTCGCCCAGGCGAAAAAGCACAACAACGCCGACGAAGAAGCCATCTTCGCCGCGCACATGGCTCTGCTCGAAGACCCGGCACTGCTCGACGCCGCAGAGCAATTGATCCAGCGAGGCAGCGCGGCGACTCACGCCTGGAGTCAGTCGATCGACGCGCAATGCGACATGCTCCAAGGCACCGGCAGCGCATTGTTGGCCGAGCGCGCCAATGATCTGCGCGACCTCAAGCAACGAGTGCTGCGCGTCCTGCTCGGCGAGGCCTGGCACTACGATATACCGGCCGCTGCGATTGTCGCGGCGCATGAACTGACACCGTCGGATCTGCTGCAACTCAGCGCGCAAGGGGTCGCCGGGTTGTGCATGGCCGAGGGCGGCGCAACCTCACATGTGGCGATTCTCGCTCGCGGCAAAGGCTTGCCGTGCGTGGTCGCACTGGGTTCGGCCTTGCTCGATCAGGCGCAAGGCCAGGCGGTGGTGCTGGATGCCGATGGCGGTCGCCTCGAACTGGCGCCCAACAACGAGCGTCTGGCCGATGTGCAGCACGCGCAAATCGAGCGCCAGCAGCGTCGCGACGCGCAACAGGCCAAGGCTCACTTGCCCGCCGAAACGCGCAATGGCGTGGCCATCGAAGTCGTCGCCAACGTCGCCTCCGACAGCGAAGCCGCAGACGCCTTCGCCTACGGCGCCGATGGCGTCGGTCTGCTGCGCACCGAGTTTCTGTTCGTCGACCGCCAGACTGCGCCGGATGTCGAGGAGCAGCGCAGCGCTTATCAAGCGGTGCTCGACGCCATGGGCGACAAGTCGGTGATCATCCGCACCATCGACGTTGGCGGCGACAAGCAACTGGACTACCTGCCGCTGCCCGCCGAAGCCAACCCGGTGCTCGGTCTGCGCGGCATTCGTCTGGCGCAGGCGCGCCCGGAAATCCTTGATCAGCAATTGCGCGCGCTGTTGCAAGTCCGCCCGTTGTACCGCTGCCGGATCCTCTTGCCGATGGTCACCGAAGTCGACGAATTGCTGCAGATTCGCCAGCAGGTCGACGCATTGTGCGTGGAAATGAACATCAGTGAGCGGCCGGAAATCGGCGTGATGATTGAAGTGCCCGCGGCCGCGCTGCAAGCCGAACAGCTGGCCGAGCACGCCGACTTTCTCTCCATCGGCACCAACGACCTGTCGCAATACACGTTAGCCATGGACCGCGACCATGCTGGTCTGGCGGCGCGCGTCGATGCCCTGCACCCGGCATTGCTGCGGTTGATCGCCATGACCTGCGCCGGTGCGGCAGTGCACAAACGCTGGGTCGGCGTCTGCGGCGCCCTCGCCTCCGATCCGCTGGCGACGGCGGTGCTGATCGGCCTCGGCGTGACCGAACTGTCGGTCAGCCCGGTGCAGATCGGTGAAATCAAGGACCGCGTACGGCAGGTGCACCAAGGCGAATGCCAGCGTCTGAGCCACGACCTGCTCAAGCTCGGCAGCGCCGCCGCCGTGCGTCACGCCTGCCAGCAGCATTGGCCGCTGCCCTAACAACAAGCTCTCGCTAAAGAGCAGGAGAACCAACATGTACCAACTCTTCATCGAAGGCCTGCAACGCCTCGGCCGCGCGCTGATGCTGCCGATCGCGATCCTGCCGATCGCCGGCCTGTTGCTGCGCCTGGGCGATACCGACCTGTTGAACATCGCCATCATTCATGACGCCGGGCAGGTGATCTTCGCCAACCTGGCGATGATCTTCGCCATCGGCATCGCCGTCGGTTTCGCCAGGGACAACAACGGCACGGCGGGCCTGGCCGGGGTGATCGGCTATCTGGTGATGATCTCGACCCTGAAGGTCCTTGATTCGACCATCAATATGGGCATGCTCGCCGGCATCGTCAGCGGTCTGATGGCCGGTGCGCTGTACAACCGCTTCAAGGACATCAAGCTGCCGGAGTATCTGGCGTTCTTCGGCGGCCGGCGGTTCGTGCCGATCGTCACCGGGTTCGCCGCCGTCGGACTGGGCGTGCTGTTCGGCTACATCTGGCCGCCGATCCAGCACGGCATCAACGCGTTTGGCGCGCTGATGATGGAAAGCGGCAGTATCGGCGCGTTCGTGTTCGGCGTGTTCAACCGCCTGCTGATCGTCACCGGTCTGCACCACATTCTCAACAACATGGCGTGGTTCGTCTTCGGCAACTTCACCGATCCGAGCACCGGCGCACTGGTGACGGGCGACCTGTCGCGCTATTTCGCTGGCGATCCGCAGGGCGGCCAGTTCATGACCGGGATGTTCCCGATGATGATCTTCGGCCTGCCGGCGGCGTGCCTGGCGATGTACCGCAACGCCCTGCCGGAGCGGCGCAAGGTCATGGGCGGGATTTTCCTGTCGATGGCGCTGACCTCGTTTTTGACCGGGGTGACCGAGCCGATCGAATTCGCTTTCATGTTTCTCGCACCGCTGTTGTTCCTCCTGCACGCCTTGCTGACCGGCCTGTCGATGGCGATCACGAATGGCTTGAACGTCCACCTCGGCTTCACTTTCTCCGGTGGTTTCATCGACATGATTCTCGGCTGGGGTCGCTCGACCAATGGCTGGCTGGTGATTCCGGTCGGGCTGGCTTATGCGGTCGTCTATTACTGCGTTTTCGATTTCTGCATTCGTCGTTTCAACCTGAAAACACCGGGACGCGAAGATGTGGCGGTCGCAGAGAAAGCCGTACTCACCGAGAACGAGCGCGCCAGTGCCTATATCAAGGCTTTGGGCGGCGCCGAGAACCTGCTGACGGTGGGTGCTTGTACAACGCGCCTGCGCCTGGAGATGGTCGATCGCAACAAGGCGTTGGATAGCGAGTTGAAAGCACTCGGCGCGATGGCCGTGGTTCGCCCCGGCAAGGGCGGCAGTTTGCAGGTGGTGGTCGGGCCGCTGGCTGACAGCATTGCCGACGAAATTCGCCTCGCTCTGCCGACGTTGGGTCGCGCTCCGGTCCCCTCGCCGACGGCGGTTGTCGATGAGCCGAAATCGCTGACAGTCGCCAGTGCCGAGGCGCAGCAATGGCTGAAGGCGTTGGGCGGTGGCGACAATGTGCTGCAGCTCGATTGCATCGCCCTGACCCGGATTCGTCTGCAACTGGCCGATGGTGAGGCGTTGTCCGAGACGCATCTCAAAGCGCTGGGATGTCAGGGCGTCAGCCAACTTCAGGGCGGGGTCTGGCATTTGCTGGTAGGGGACAAGGCAGCAAGTCTGAGTGAGGCAATCGAGCGTTTGGCGAGTCGCCGAGAGATCAACGCGCAAGCTTGAATTTCTAGCGTCACGGCGGGCCTCTTCGCGAGGGGCTCGCTCTCCTCGCAACGAGGTGTACGCCAAAAACCCTACATATATACCACCCCTCAAAACATCCCCCTCGCCATGCTGGCCCCTCATCCCCAGCCTGGAGAAAGTGCCCATGAGCACGCCCAAAGCCCCCACACCCGAAGAGATCAAAAGTGATCTCAACCAGATCGGCGACTACCTGTTCCAGACACCTGATCCACTGCTTCCCGAGCACCCGCCGAGCACCGAACAGGCCTACCTGAAAAAACTCCACGAGCAGTTGAAAACCTACCGCACCGGCTACCTGCAACGCAGCCGCGCGCTCTACCAGACGCTGGAAACGAGCGACCTGCAAAGCGTCACAGGGAAAAAGCTCATCGCGACGCTGAAGATCCGCCTCAACACCCAACTGATCAACCTGGACCTGCGCGACCAGATCGGCGGCAAACCGGCGAAAACCTTCCTGAACTACGATGCCGGATTCACCGCCATCGGCCACGAAGCGCGGCAAGCCGTCAGTGATCGCCTGCTCCACCCGCAAGCCGGCGAACTGCTGAATAAACTTGATCTGGGACCGATGCTGCGCCCCGCCATTTATGCGCTGCAATTCAGTTATCAAAACAACACAGTCGACCTCGCCGGCGCGTTTGTTGTCACGGAGAAAGACAGCCCGCGAGTCAGCGACTTGCTGACAGACCAGAGCGCCGGCTACGCCGTGCTGTTCACTCCCGCGCGAGGCATCGAGCTCTTCAATTCCCTGGCCGATCTCGACACCCATCTGCGCGAGTCGCTGAACTCGCGCAGCGGCCACGACGATTTCATGCATTTGCTGCCGACGCGATATCACGATGTCGGTGCCGCAGGAATCTGGCCGCTGTCGCTCACGCCCATCGACAGCAAACCGTTGTTCGAACATATTTACGACGCCCTGATCGAAAAACGCACGCAGGATATCGAGCGTGCCTTGAGCTTCGCCGACAACCCGCAGCAAGCCCCCAAGCTGTTGCTTGCGGCGCTCGATAAAGCGATCGCCGCCGCCCTGCCGGATCTGACGCCACGCCTGGAGCTGCGCGCACAAACCCTGTTCGAACGCCATCTGCGCTACAGCGCACCGGACTGGTACCGCAGCGCCAGCAGCGCAAAGCAGCTCGAACTGGCGCAGCACCTGAGCAACTACCAGCAAGCGCGGCAACACTTGCTCGACCTGATGGAGCCGTTGGGCAGTCCGCTGGCATTGGCTCGCCAGCAATGGCTGGAACGCCTGAGCGATGATCTGGAAATCGACGATCTCGAGCCGGAAAAATTGCAGATCAGCACCGATCGCCGAGTGCCGGGCTATGGCGTTTACATCCATCAATGCAATCTGCTTGAGTTGTCCTTGCGCGGCCCCCACACCGGCGATGAATTGCCGGGTTCGCAATTTCTGAGCTACACCACCCTCACCTATGACGGCGAACCTTTGTCGCCAGACCATGCTGACCTGACGCCGGCATGGCTGGTCAAGCAAGCGATAAGTCTGCAACCGCGCATCGACTTCAATGGCCTGCAAAAAGACATGCACTCAGGAGCCGCCATCAAACCAGCGCTTGAGCGCATGCTTGATCAACGTATCGTCGCCCTCGCCCATACCGCGGTGCTGCAAGGGCACCTGGTCGAGAGTGATCTGGCACTGATCGAGCGCTTGCGCAGCGGCAGCGATCCACACCTGCGCGCCGCCACCCTGTCGCTGCACGGAGCACAATTGCAGGATTTGTGGATTCTGCGCCAGAGCGATGCCAGCGGCGCCATCAAGCGCATCTTGCTGTGCACGCCACAAGCCCCTCGCGAGCAACAGTTTCAGGCCTTCGACAGTGAGCGTGAATGCCAGACCCATTTGTTGGGCTGGGCGAAGCACAGCGATGTCGCCGACAGCATGGCGGGCTACCTGATCAGCCGCGTACCGATGCGTTTCCGTCCGACACTGCGCAAAGTACTGGCGGGCCTGAGTTTCAAGCCTGAAGCGCTGGAGCACCAGAAGGTCACTCTCGATAACTGTGGCGACCACCTTGCTTGCCTGAAAGCGATGGCCGAACACGTGCTCGCTACGCGCGTTGATGACTACGATTTCAGCACACCACTGTGGTATCGCTCGACCACCGCAGCCAATCGCAGAAAGCTGGCGACCCTGAGCGAAGAAGCCGAAGGCGCGTTGCGTGCGTTCAATCAGCATGCCTTGTCCGGCCGCCACTTTCCGGCATTTGATGACTACGTCCACCAGCACGCAAGGATCAGTCTGAATCGCCTGCTCAAGCGTCCGGCCAATGACGTCGACCCGGATACCGTATGGGCCTACTCGCCGATGTCCATCGTGCCCGCATTGACTCCGAAACCACTGTCGTACACACAGCTGTATCGCGACGGTTATGCCGATGGCGTCGGTTTTCTCGATGCAAAATTCTCCCGTTCGGCGCGCTTCAAAGGCCCGCCAGGCGTCGATGTCAGCAGTCTGACCGCGCAAAATGTGGCGCGCTCGGTCACAGGTATATGGATCGGAGAGCGCTACACCAACAAGGTCAAAAGTGATCTGCAAAGTTCGACGAGCGAAGGCTACGAGTTCAGACGCAATACGACATTGGCGATCACTCAGCGTCAGATGAAAAGTGCCGCGCTGGAGTGCCAACTGCAAGGCCATATCGCCAACAGCGACCTGCAATGGCTGGAGCAAAGCATCGACAGCATGGACGAAAACGCTGGGCCGACTCGCACGAAGTTTCCCATCCATCGCTTGATGATCGACGGCGAATGGGTGATCGATACATGGCTGTTCAGCCATGCGGATAATCCGGTGCTGCTCTATACCCCGGACGCGCCCGACGGCGTCAGGTTTCGCGAAGCGCGGCTGTTCAACTACCTGCTTCAGCAGCAGGCCGGGATGATCGAATACTTCACATCCCGGGTTGGCGTGAGTGCGCAAAAACGGGTGCGAACGTTCCTCGAAAACGCGAAAAAACAGCTGCCCAAAGATCTCAATAAAACCACGCCCAGCCCGGCGCGCTACGATGCAACACCGGCCACCGCTGCCGTCAACGATTTGCGCGCGGCGCTGTACAACCTGAAGCTGCAACGCCGGATCGACAACGTCCACGCCACTACCACCAGTCGCGCGCAGATGATCGCCGGGCTGATCTGGACCAGTGTGGAATGGCTCGCCGCGATTGCCACCGCGCCGTTCCCGCTACTGAGTTTGAGCACCGGCCTGCTGCTGGCCTTCAAGGACGCGATGCTCGCCTTGCACGCTTATCGCCAAGGCAACAATGGCGAAGCCTTCAGGCATTTGCTCGGTTATATGTTCAACAGCGTCGGCGCCGTGTTGACCGATTTGCGCCCCGCGGTGAGGTCACTCAACCACGTGCGTCGACCGGTGCGCCAGGCGCTCGCCAGTGCCGGCAATGAACAGCAGAATGTCGTGGCGCTGGTCGACCAGGTCGCGCCCCAACCCGAGTGGGACAACATGCGTGTAGTGGTCTTCAGAAGCCAGTTTTACTACACAGAGAAAAACCCCGACGCACTCGGACGTCATTTGCTTTACAAACGAAAGCCGAATTCCCCTGACCTCGTTTCGACCGGCATTCTGGTGGTGCCCGATGCAAACGGCATGATGGTGCGCAGCGGCATGGCCGGCGGTGCGCCAAAGTACGATGCCGTGCCAGAGTCTCCGGGCCCGTACAGGGATTATGGCGTGGCGGACAAGTACCGCCAGCGCGTCGAAACGGTGATGAATCCGCAAACCCGAGACGACATTATCCGGCGCGGTCAGGATTACATGGGCACCAGCCCCCTTGCGACCATGGTCAGTGCAGCCGATGAACTCGCCTCGACACGCGCCGCCTACCTGAAACAGGTCGAAAAACTCACTACCGATGCCACCCGTCATTTCGCCGAGCTGGCCTCCCTGCCCGCCCGCGCCGAAGTCCCGGCAGTTGCCGCCGATATTTCCATTGCACAGCTGATCGCCAGCGATGCATTCAAAGGAAAAAACCTGGTGATCGGCGCGCAGCCCGGTTCTATCGCCAGCAAACAAATGTTGATCGATCATCTGGACGATTACGTGGCAAGTGGCTTCAAACGCCTTTATGTCGAGTATCTGGCGGGGGATGTGTTTTACCCCAAGCTTGCGAAAATGAACAAGGGTGGAACCTGGAAGCACATCAAAGCCCACCTCAAAGCTGTTGACCGCGCCCTGGGGCACGAGAAGGACGCGCCATATTCCTATCTGGCACTGGTGCGTACAGCTCGGGAAAAAGGTTTGACGATCCATGCACTGGACGCCTCGACCAGTTATCAGCTGGAACACGCCATGGTGCTCGCCGACATCTCGCCATTGACCCCACGCAGCAACAGCGTCAGAAATTACTATTCGCACAAGACGCTTTCCGCCGATAGCGCCGATGCATCCGGCGAACGCTGGATCGTCCTCACCGAACAGACCCGCATGAGCACCTTCGACGAGACGCCCGGCCTGGCCGACCTGCACGACGCCATTGCCGTACGGGTTGAAGACATCGACCTGTACCAGCCGCAACGTGTCGGACTGGATTCGCCAGGCTCAATCGCCGGGGATGCGGCGGCCAAGGGCGACTACCTTGTACAGACACCGACCGCGTACAAGGCACCCCAACCGGTCTCGAAGCCAGCGCCAACGGCCACGACGTCCAGTCAATTGGGCGACTACGATATGGCGCCGTCGTTTCACGAGGATGTTGTCCGGCTCATGCGCGACCGTAACGGTTTGAACAGTTTCTACGATCCGGCAAAAAGTGACCGACTGCTATTCAGCGCATTTGTTGGCGCGCGCCAGCGCTTGGGCAAAGCGGCCAGAGACAGATTCACTGCCTTCAAACCTGCACCAGCAGCGGCGCTCCCGACCCTTACCGCCGGCGAGACTTTCGAGACATTTTTGCAGAAAATGGCCGACGGCCGATTGAATCTGCTGTTGGGTGAAAATCCAACCGAAGTGTCAGCCAAGGCGCTGCTGAAGAAACACATGAAGGCATTCAAGGATTCGGGTTATGACACATTGTACCTGGCGCGTATCTATACCGATCTGCATCAGGCCGAGCTGGACATTTTTCACCTGACCCAACGCATGCCCGAGCGAGTCAAGGCTCATCTGCAAACGCTGAGCGCGGACCGACCGAGCACTTATGTGGGTACCGACAATTACAACGAAGTCTGCGAGGCAGCGGCCAAATACAACATCCGTATCAGGGCCATTGATTGCGTCGCCAGCTATAACGTCAAGGGGTTGCCTGATCCGGAACTGTCGCGGCAAGAGATGTTCAGCTATTTCGCCACCGAGGCAATCAAAGCCGACCAACTGCTCCACGGGCCGCATAAATGGATGGCCCTGATTGACAGAACCCATACCAATTACAGCATGGGCGTACCGGGGCTCGGCGAGACGCTGAGCGCGGTCAGCCTTCATGTACGCGACAGCACGCCTGAACTGGCCAGTGCAGTCCAACCGAGCGCGTGGGCGACGATAATCCCGGAAAACGCCATCAGCGCACGGGCGTTGCGAAGTGACTTCACGGTTAACATCGCGGTGGTCGGCTGGAAGGAAATTGGCTCCGCACCGCCAGTCAATCGCAGCAAGCTGACTCAACCGGGCATGTTTCTGATCGAAAATGAAGGCACCAGCGGGACTCGTCTGGTGCATAAATCCAAAACCGGCGACATCGTTGTCACGCCGATCCAGGTGAATGACAAAGGTTTGTTGTTCGTCGATCGTTGGGAGAAGAAAAATCAGGGCTTCAAATACCTGCGCACGCTGATCGAAATGCTTGTTAAAGACGTCAAATTGACACAGGTGAAATAACGCGGGTTCGCTTGCAGGTTGTGGAAACCACTGGGTTTGCAAGCCCAGTGGTTTTTTTATGCCCAAAAGCTGTGATTGTCCGCAGCGCTTGGGCGGCAGGCGGGAAGGTTCTGCCGATCCAGAAATTGCTTTAACAGACTTCAGATCGCCACCCTCACCCTAGCCCTCTCCCGGAGGGAGAGGGGACCGATCGCGGTGGATGTAAGTGATACGTAGAAATGAAATACCCAGTCGTACGCAACTTCCGAACAGCCCAAAAATCGGCTCCCTCTCCTTGGGGAGAGGGCTGGGCGGGCGGCGTTCCGATGAGGGGCAGCCACACCGAAAATCCCAAGCCAACCACCCGCTTCTAACCACTCAACAATGAGCGTTAGCTCGAGTGCTCTTGATCTTGCGTCACCGGCGACGTCGGAAGGCTGAGCGGAGGGATCGATCCGGGCGTGGGAGCGCAGCGACCGTCTGGCGCAGCCAGACACAGCGGAAGGAGGTGCAGCGAAGCAAACCGTAGCCGCTGCGCCCGG
>NZ_JBUDGD010000073.1:0-21675 GCF_055484735.1 Pseudomonas sp. 15C
GAATCGACTTGAACTTGCAGATCGTGACGGCAGGTAAGAAGATCTAAAACCGTCCACCATGTCTCCGAACATGTGTCTACCATGTCTCCGGTACATACAGGGAGAGGGCTAGGGTGAGGGGCTACAGTCTGCCAAGCGCCTTGAACCTCGAATCAATCACCCGCCCCTCAATGCATCTCGGTAAATGCGATTTTCACGCCGAGAGCAATCAGCACCGCGCCCATGGTGCGGTCGAACCAGTGGCCCATGCGGGCGAAACCGGCACGCACGCGGTGCTGGCTGAACAGCATCGCCACTAGGCAGAACCAGATCGCGGTGGCCATGGCCAGGTAAACGCCGTAACCGGCCTGCACCGCCAAAGGCGTGTGCGGGTTGATTACCACGGTGAACAGCGACAGGAAAAACAACGTGGCTTTAGGGTTCAGGCCGTTGGTCACGAACCCCGAAGTGAAGGCGCCACGCGCGGTGCGCAAACCGGCTTCCTTATGCAAATCATCCGTCACGGTTTTCGCCGGTTGCGCGCGCAACGCCTTGAAGCCGATGTACAGCAGATACGCCGCTGCCGCCCATTTCAACGCATTGAACAGCACGATTGATTGCGACACGATCAGACCGATGCCCAGCAGCGAATAACCGACATGCAGGAAAATCGCCGTGCCGACACCCAGTGCCGTCCACGTACCGGCGCGACGACCGTGCGTCACGCTCTCGCGCACCACCACGGCAAAGTCCGGGCCGGGGCTGGCGACGGCCAGCAAATGGATCAATGCAACGGTCAAGAATTCGGTCCAGTACATGGGTGCTCCTTTCGGCCAGGCGTATCAATTTGTTTCATCTGGTAGGCTCGGCAGAGTACGCCCTACGCTCTTCGCACAAAAGGTACAGTTGATGACGAACACGCACCGCGCGGTATTCCTCGATCACCCGTCGCTGGATCTCGGCGACCTCGACCTCAATCCGTTGCGCGACTGTTTCAGCGATTTGCAGCTGTTCGCCCAGACCACGCCGCAGCAGGTTGCCGAACGGTTGCAGGGCGCCAGAGTGGCGATCACCAACAAAGTCGTGATCGACGCGGCTGCCATGGCGGCCAACCCACAACTGGAACTGATCCTGATCAGCGCCACCGGCACCAATAACGTCGACCTCGCCGCCGCTCGCGCGCAAGGCATCACGGTGTGCAACTGCCAGGCCTACGGCACGCCGTCGGTGGCGCAACACACGATCATGCTGCTGCTCAACCTCGCCACACGTCTGGCCGACTATCAGAAAGCCGTCGGCGAGGGTCGTTGGCAGCAGGCGAAGCAGTTCTGCCTGCTCGACTATCCGATTGTTGAACTGGAAGGGAAAACCCTCGGCCTGCTCGGTCACGGTGAACTCGGCGGCGCCGTGGCGCGGCTGGCCGAAGCGTTCGGCATGCGCGTGCTGCTCGGGCAGATTCCCGGACGCCCCGCCCGCCCGGATCGCCTGCCGCTGGATGAACTGCTGCCGCAAATCGACGCCCTGACCCTGCACTGCCCGCTCAATGAACACACGCGCCATTTCATCGGTGCGCACGAGCTGGCCTTGATGAAACCGGGCGCTTTCGTGGTCAACACTGCACGCGGTGGCTTGATCGATGAGCAGGCGCTGGCCGATGCCTTGCGCAACGGGCACCTCGGTGGCGCGGCGACGGATGTGCTGAGCGTTGAACCGCCAGCTCAGGGTAATCCGCTGCTGGCAAACGACATCCCACGCTTGATCGTCACCCCGCACAATGCCTGGGGCAGCCGCGAAGCACGCCAGCGCATCGTTGGCCAACTCAGTGAAAACGCGCAGGCGTTCTTCAGCGCTAAGGCGCTGCGGGTCGTCAGTTGATAAACTGCGGCACTTTTTTTCGAGGAGCAGTTATGGATCCGCGCAGTGAAGTACTGCTTCGTCAGCCCGAATGGTTTCAAGGTTCGCTGTTGCTCGCCGGTTTGCCCGCCGACGACTTGCTTGGACGCCTGCCGAATGCCTTTGGCTGGTGCTGGCACGCCGGCGATCAAGCCGCGCTGGAGGCCCGTTTCGAAGGTCGCAGCGATTTTGGCGTGAACATCCCGGAGCGTGAATTCGACAGCGCGGTGGTGTTTCTGCCCAAGTCCAAGGATTTGACCGATTACATTCTCAACGCCGTTGCCTCGCGCCTGGCCGGTCGAGAGGTGTTTCTGGTCGGGGAAAAACGCAGCGGCATCGAAGGGGCGGCGAAACAGCTCAACCCGTTCGGCAAACCACGCAAACTCGACAGCGCGCGGCATTGCCAGCTCTGGCAAGTCACCGTGGCCAATGCACCTGAAGCCAGATCACTGGAAAGCCTGGCGCAGACCTACGAACTGCCCTTGGCCGAAGGCCCGTTGAAAGTGATCAGCCTGCCGGGCGTGTTCAGCCACGGTCGCCTCGATCGCGGTAGCGCCCTGCTGCTGGAGCATCTGGACAAGCTGCCAAGCGGCCATTTGCTCGACTTCGGTTGCGGTGCCGGCGTGCTCGGTGCGGCGGTCAAACGTCGCTATCCGCACAATCAGGTGACGTTGCTCGACGTCGATGCGTTTGCCGCCGCCAGCAGCCGTCTGACTCTCGCCGCCAATGGCCTCGAAGCCGAAGTACTGACCGGCGATGGCATCGATGCTGCGCCGATGGGTTTGAGCGCGATCCTGAGCAATCCGCCGTTCCATGTCGGTGTGCACACGGATTATTTCGCCACCGAGAACTTGCTGCGAAAAGCGGCCAAACATCTGAAAAACGGCGGCGAACTGCGTTTGGTCGCGAACAGCTTCCTGAAATATCAGCCGTTGATCGAGGAGCATCTGGGCATCTGTGCAATCAAAGCCGAAGGCAATGGTTTCCGAATCTATCGGGCCAAGCGCGGCTGAAACCGCTTTGAAAAAAGTCGCTTGCCCAATCGGATTTGCCTAGGCAGAATCCGCTCCGTCCTAGGGGAGTAGTCTCCCACGAGCGCCAAGCTCGTCCGGCATACGTCAACATACTTGATCCTCAGATCATGGCGTATGCGACCCAAGCGTCCGCAGCAGACGGATCGCAGGGTTTGACAAGACCTATGACACGCACACCTTACCCGGGGCGGGAAGGCTGTACGTGTCATAGCCGTGTCGACCCGCCCCTTAGGAAATCCCTGATGCTGGACTCGTTACTCGTTCCCACCGCAATCGTTGCCTTGGCCGAAATCGGCGACAAGACGCAACTGCTCGCGCTGATTCTTGCCGCTCGCTTCCGCAAACCCTGGCCGATCATTGCCGGGATTGTCGCCGCGACCCTGGCTAACCACGCGGCAGCCGGTGCGGTCGGTGCCTGGTTCGGCAGCTTCTTCTCCGACAGTGTTCTGCACTGGATTCTCGCCGCAAGCTTCGCCGCCACGGCGTTGTGGACGCTGGTCCCGGACAAGCTCGATGACGACGAAGCCAGCACGGCGCGCAAGTTCGGCCCGTTCCTGACCACGCTGATTGCATTCTTCCTCGCCGAAATCGGCGACAAGACCCAGATCGCCACGGTGATGCTCGCCGCGCAGTATCCGGAATTGTGGCTGGTGATCATCGGCACCACCGTGGGCATGTTGATTGCCAACGTGCCGGTGGTATTGGCGGGTAATTTTGCAGCGGACAAACTGCCACTGACCCTGATCCGTCGCTTGGCGGCTTCGGCGTTCATGATTCTGGCGATTGTTGCTGTGTATAAAGCGATGCAGAGCAGTGGATGGGTTTGAGGCAGCTACAAGCTCTCAGCTGCAAGCTTCAAGAGAAAGCTGCAAGCCACGCGAATCTGCTTTGACTTGTAGCTTGCCGCTCGAAGCTTGCAGCTGCTTTATCAGGATTTGGGGGCTTTTTCGTAGAGTGGCATGACCTTCGGAATCGCTGCCTGCAACGCGGCGATCCGGCTGGTCGAGGCCGGGTGGGTGCTCATGAATTCCGGCGGCGAACCTTCCGAAGCCTTGCTCATCTTGTCCCACAGGGTGATTGCGGCATTCGGGTTGTAGCCGGCGCGGGCGGCCAGTTCCAGGCCGATCAGGTCGGCTTCGTTTTCGTTGGCGCGGCTGTTGGGCAAGGTCATGCCGTAGTTGGCCACGGTGTCGGCCAGGGCCAGGCTGTCCTGGCCTAGACCGAACAACGCACCGGCGCCCTGCTTGGCCATTTCAATGCCATAGGCCTTGGACATCGCTTCGCGACCGTGCTCGCGCAAGGCGTGGGCGATTTCATGGCCCATGACCGCAGCGATTTCATCGTCGGTCAGTTTCAGGCTGTCGATCAGCCCGGTGTAGAAAATGATCTTGCCGCCGGGACCGCAGTTGGCGTTGAGTTCGTCGCTCTTGATCAGATTGACTTCCCACTGCCACTGCGCCGCATCCGGACGGAAATTCGGTGCCTGGGCGATCAAACGGTTGGCAATCGCCTGCACCCGCTTGGCCTCGGGGCTGGTCTTGTCCAGCACACCTTTGCTGGATGCCTCGCCGACAGTCTTCTGATACGACTGGGCGTACATCTGGTCGACTTCCTGTGCCGACAGCATGCTGAACATATACTGCTTGCGCTCCACCCCGACGGCGCCGCCGCTGGTGGTGTTGACCGACTGACAACCGGCCAGCAACAGCGCTGCGCTCAGTGCACTCACAACCAATGTCTTGTTCATCGAAAAGCTCCCTGAAAACCTGTGGCGTATCCTAGGCGGGTAATTGTATCGATGCCAGATACAAAGGATAGGTTGAAGTGACTTTCAGACATTTCCCGCAGCGTAATGTCACGAAAAAAAACCGAGCGACCGCCAGCCGCGCAGCCACTGCGTCACGCAGCAGCCGGTTTGCGACATCCCGGGCCGATTCCGACCAGCGCCACTCATGGCCCCGCCGGCGCCGCCGATAAATCTTTCGCAGATATTCTCCTGCCTGCGGAGCTCCCATGAAGTTCAAGTCGATCCAGTTTTCCGTCGCCGCCCTGGCCGGCGCCATCGTTCTCAGCGTGGTCGCTGCGCTGGTGCTGTATGCATTGTTTGTCGGCGCGCGCACCCAGGCGATGGTGCAACAACGCACCCAGGCCCAGTTCGAGCAGGTCATCGAACAGCGCCTGACCGCGCTGGCGCAAACCCAGGTCAGCCAGATCCAGCGCGAGCTCGAAGCGCCGCTGCTGATTGCCGGCGGGCTGGTGCGCGTCAACGCCCTGCTGGGCACGCCAGGCGCCGATGGCCAGTCGCGCCTGAGCGTCAGCCGCGAGCAACTGATCAGCCTGATCAAAGAGAACGTCGAAAAGAATCCGAAGATTCTCGGCACGTACATTGGCTGGGAAAAGAATGCTCTCGATCACAATGACGCGGCCTATGTCGGCACTAGCGTGGTCGGTATCGATGCGAGCAACGGGCGCTTTCTGCCGTGGTGGTTCCGCAACGAGGACGGCACCCTCGGCCTCGACAAACTGGTCGACGTCGACGATCAGAAAACCCTGTCGACCGGCGTGCGCGCCAGCGAGTACTACCTGTGCTCGAAGGAAAGTAAAAAGTCCTGCGTGATCGATCCGGCGCCGTACAAGGTTGGCGACAAGGTCGTCATGCTTGCCTCGTTTATCGAACCGATCATGCTCAACGGCGCTTTCCAGGGCATCGTCGGTGCGGACCTGTCGGTGAACTTCATTCAGGAAATGCTGCTGGGCGCCAACCAGAAACTCTACAGCGGTGCCGGGGAAATGGCTTTGGTGGGCGGCAATGGTCGGATCGTGGCCTACACCAAGGACCCGAGCAAATTCGGCGAGAGGGTCAGCGATATTCTCGATGCCGAACAGTCCGCCAACATGGCCAGCCTCAAGCGCGGCGAAGTGACCTACTCGGTGAACAAGGACAAGGGCCGGATCGAGCTGTACCTGCCGTTCGGCATCGGTCAGACCGACGCGCGCTGGACGCTGATGCTGCAACTGCCGCTCAACGCGGTGATGGCCGACCTGCAAACGCTGCAGGCCGACCTCGATGCCCAGCGCAAGTCCGACACCTTCGGCATGGCCATGGTCGGTTTGCTGATCGCCGGCCTCGGCTTGCTGGTGATCTGGCTGGTCGGCCATGGCATTGCCCGACCGCTGAAGCAAATGGTCGCCATGCTCAATGACATCGCCCAGGGCGAAGGCGATCTGACTCGCCGCCTGAGCAGTGACCGCAGCGATGAACTCGGTTCGATCGCCAAGGGCTTCAACACCTTCCTGGCCAAATTGCAGGCGATGATCACCCAAGTGGTGACCTCGGTGCAGAGCGTCAGCGACTCCTCGGAGCACACCGCCGACATCGCCATTCGCACCAACATCGGCATCCAGAAACAAATGGCCGAGATCGATCAGGTGGCGACAGCGGTGCAGGAAATGACCGCGACCGCGCAAGACGTGGCGCGCAATGCCACGCAAGCTGCGCAGGCCGCCAGCCACGCCGATCAGGCGGCCACTCAGGGCATGCAGATCGTGCGCGACACCTCGGACTCGATCGGTGTGCTGGCCAGGGAAATCGGCAAAGCGGTCGACGTGGTGCAAAACCTGGCCAAGGACAGCGAAAACATCAACGCGATTCTCACGGCGATTCGCGGGATTGCCGAGCAGACCAACCTGCTGGCGCTGAACGCGGCGATCGAAGCGGCGCGCGCTGGCGAACAAGGTCGCGGCTTTGCGGTGGTGGCGGACGAAGTGCGCAACCTGGCGCAGAAAACCCAGAAAGCCACCGAAGAAATCCAGAGCATGATCCAGCAACTGCAACAAGGCACCCGCGATGTGGTGCGGGTCATGGAAGACAGCCAGAACCGCACCGACGAAAGCGTTCAACACGCGGCGAAAGCCGCCGAGGCGCTGGAGACAATTACGCACGCAGTGTCGGTAATCAACGACATGAACACGCAGATTGCCAGCGCGGCGGAAGAGCAGAGTGCGGTGGCCGATGACATCAATCGCAACGTGATCAATATCGGTCAGGTGGCCAACGAAGTGGCGGGCGGCGCGGATGAATCGAGTTCGGCGAGTGCCGGACTGACCAAACTGGCGGAGCAGCAGCGGCGGTTGATCAATCAGTTCAAGGTCTGAAGATCAAGAGCCCCTCACCCTGACCCTCTCCCAGAGGGAGAGGGGACTGACCGAGTTGTCTCCCGTCATACATCGACCTGAAAAATCGTGTCGATTGGATTCAATTCGGAGCGTTCAAGTCGGTGTATTTCTTCAATATCCCCCAATCAGTCCCCTCTCCCTCCGGGAGAGGGTTAGGGTGAGGGGCTTTTGATCTACAGACTTAGCCCGGGGTCAAACACTCCGGCCCATTCAACTTCGGATCATTCACCAGATTCGCCAGCACCCGCTCGCGCAGCGCCGCCGGCTCACTGGCCAGCAAGCCCTGCAACACATGCAGCGGTGTTTCCGGATCAAGCCACGCCGCCTGCCCCGCCTCATCGAGTATCAACGGTCGGCGCTGACTGGCCGCCGGCTGGGTAATGACGGCGGTACTCAGCCAGACCTGTTCCTGCACCGGATACGCCTCCCAGATCGCCGCAAAACACAGCGACGAGCCCTCCCCCGGCGTCAGCCAGAACGGACGCTTGCGCTGAGTCCCGCGCCATTCGTAAAAACCATTGGCGGGCAACAGGCAACGGCGCAAGCGCAGCGCTTCGCGGAACATCGGTTGCTCGGCCACGGTTTCCGCGCGGGCGTGCGCAGGCGTTTTCGACAGGTCGGTCAGCCACGGCGGTGTCAGCCCCCAACGCGCGCGGGCCAGCGTGCGCTTACCGTCTGCACCGGCGCGCAGCATCAGCACTGAATCATTGGGGGAAATGTTCCACTGCGCCTGCTGATCGGCGGGAAAACCTGGCAGGGCCGCGAAGTCGCGGTTCCAGCGAAACAGGGCATAACGTCCACACATGAGGCAACACGACTCTTCAATAAAACCGACGCCAGCCTAACAGACCAGCGTACCGGGATAGCTCTCCGGTTCATCGCCGGGCAGCGGCAGCGCGGCATTGTACGCGGTGATCAGCTCGCGGGCGTATTCGGCCTGATCGTTATCCACCGACAGCCACAGCAGCCCGAAAATCGGCAACTCGCCCGTGCCACCGAGCAGATCGCGGCCGATCAGGTGCGCCTCGATGCCTTCGCTGGCAAGCATGCCCTTGAGCATTTCGCCTTCCATCAGACTGGCCGGTTCGTAGATTCGCTGCATGGGCGCCCCTCATTCGTTTTCGCTGAAGACTTCCAGGTGCCATTCCTCATCATGCACCTGCAAAACAAAGGTGATCGGTCGGCAACACACCTGACAATCCTCGATATACGTCTGATCGCCACCGGACAGATCCACCGAAGTCTCGACTTCTTCCCCACAATACGGACATTCATACTCAGCGGTTTCCAGCATCGCGGTCTCCCAAGTGACTTGTGCGTATAATCGCCGGTCTATTGGCAGGGCTATTGGTGTCTGGCTATTTTTTCAGACCGTGCCCCGCGGGTTTTCGATCAAACCCTTTACTTACCCTAGCCGTTTCCAACAAGAGAGCATGATGGGCGAATTCGATGCCATCCGACCTTACGACGACAGCGAAGTACCTGTGGTACTGGCAAGACTGCTCGGCGACAAGGCGTTTCTAGATATCCTCACCCACTTCCGCTTCCCGCGTTTTGCCGGTGCCTTCGGCTGGATGCTCAAACCTCTTATAGCGCATCGGCTGCGTCGTGAGTTCGCCGACGTGATTTCGGTGGCGACTTTGCAGGACAAGATCGAGTCTTATGTCGATCACACCATCGAGCGTGCTACCGACGGCGTGACCTACACCGGGGTCGAGCAATTCAAGTCCGGCAGCGCCTATCTGTTCATCGCCAACCACCGCGACATCGTCATGGACCCGGCTTTCGTCAACTACGCCGTGTACCACGCCGGCCTGCCGACGCCGCGTATCGCGATTGGCGACAACCTGCTGCAGAAGCCCTTCGTCAGCGACCTGATGCGCTTGAACAAGAGCTTCATCGTGCATCGTTCGATCACCGGTCGACGCGAGAAAATGGCCGCGTATCAGTTGCTGTCGGCGTACATCAACCACTCGATCCGCAACGATTGCGCCTCGATCTGGATCGCCCAGGCGGAAGGTCGGGCGAAGGACGGCGACGATCGCACCGAGTCGGCGATCCTCAAGATGTTCCACATGAGCCGCAAGGACGAGCCGTTCGGCGAAGTGATTCGCTCGCTCAATGTGACGCCTGTGTCGATCAGCTATGAATACGACCCTTGCGATCAGGCCAAGGCCCGCGAGCTGTACATCCGCGCCACCACCGGCACCTATTGCAAGGCGCCGGGCGAGGATGACGTGAGCATCGCCAAGGGCATCACCGGCTACAAGGGCCGCGTGCACATCAACTTCGCCGCGCCGATCACCGATGTGTTCGAAGACACCAAGCAGTTGGCGACCGAGATGGACAAGCAGATTCTCGGCGGTTACCGCTTGTTCCCGGTGCATTACCTGGCGTACGCGCAGTGGGCTGACGCTGATCCGCAACTGAATGTGCCGAAGGCTGCCGAGGTGTTCCCGGCCGACGAACTGGCCAAGGCGCAGGAAGAATGGCAGAGCCGGCTGGACGCCTGCCCCGCCGAGCATCGCCCGTATCTGGTGCTGCAATACGCGACGCCGGTGCGCAATCAGTACCGGGTCAAGGCTGGATTGCCGTTGTAAGCGGTGTGAGCCATACACAAAAACGGCGCCTGCGGGCGCCGTTTTTCATGCCTGAACGAGTCAGAAACGCGTGCTGATCCACGACACCAGCAAGGCCAGGCCCAGGCAGGCAAAACCGAAACGATAGAAAAAACGGTTCATGCGCAAGGTCGCCCAATCGAGCAGCGGCTCGGCATTCGGCTGCGCCTGACGCTGGGCGGCGAGGCTGGCCTGCGCGCGTTGTTCGCGGCGACGGGTGGCGTGCAGCAGCCAACTGCCGGGAAACGCCAGCAGCAGCGCCAGCAGATTGATCAATTTGGCGGGATGGGCGGTAAACAGTGTCATCAAGTGCAGCGACATCACAGACCTCAATCTAGACCGGTTCGGCAGACGCCAGACCGACGACCGCGGCGCGGATTCTACCCAAACCCGAGCGCCCTGCCCCAGCCTTTGCGACAAATAACCAGACAATCGACCGATGGCTGTCCTGTGTCACGGCTTCGTCATGTGGATGCTGCACCCTGCGCGCCTCGAAACTTCAATGGATTGCACCATGCTGCACGCGGAAAACCAGGATCGCCTGTACCTCATCACGCCCTACGACGAACAGCAAAGTCTGGTCGGCAGCCTTGCGTTCAACGTGCAGGATCGGCATTGGCTGGTGTATTGCGCGCTGGGCGGGCATCAGCATGCGGATTTGCCGGAGACTGATTTGCTGACTGGAGTGAGCGTGCTCGATTTTTATTCGCAGGCTGCCTGAACTTCAAAAGCTTAAAAGCCCCTCACCCTAGCCCTCTCCCAGAGGGAGAGGGGACTGATTGGAGGATGCTTTGAAATTTCACTGACCTGGCCGTCATGCTGTGAATCCATAATCGACAGAATCCTTCAGGTCGATGCATGACGCAAGACAACACGGTCGGCTCCCTCTCCCTCCGGGAGAGGGCTGGGGGGAGGGTGAGGATCTTCCAGCCCACATCGATCTTGAGTCCGAGCCACAAAAAAAGCCCGAAACCATCACTGGCCCCGGGCTTTTTCACATCCGCTGAAAACTTACTCAGCCAGAACCTGCCCCACCGTCGGATCCTTGAACAGACGCGTCAACGCATCGCTCAACACATCGCTGACCAGCTTGGTGTTGGTTTCCTGGTTCGGCGCCATGCCGAAGCGCTGGTCCAGCGAAGCGCCGTAACGGCCGCTGTAGCGGCGATTGGCGTTCTGCACGTCGGAGCGGAAGGTCGCGCCGATGGTCGCTTCGGTCACGTACATGCCTTCCTTGGGCGACTGATATTTCAGCTCGGCCAGCGTCACCGTCAGCTGCGGCGCGTTCGGCGCGTTGGTGGTCGGGGTGAAGCCGAGCAGACGCACGGCGGCCTCAGCCTGAGCCTGCAACTTGGGCAGGATCTGCTCGCGCTGCACAGTGATGGCGCTGGTTTCCGGGTACAGGCCGCCACGGGTGCCGAGGGTTGGCGACGGACGACCGTCGACCACGCGCACGACAACCGGCTGGCCACGGCCGACCGCTGGCAGTTGCGTGGTCAGCTTCGGCTCCGGATTCAGTTGTTGCGGGCTGTGGGCGCAGCCGGCCAGGGTCAAACCGGCCACAGTGATCAAACCGAACAACAGGCGTTGCAACATGCTTTCTCTCCAGAATCAGGCACAAACAGGCCGGCAGTATAGCGGTGGGCCACTGCGGGTAACCAGCGCCACACAGTGAATACTGAAATGTCTGACAAACCCCGTCGAAAGCGGTTCCTGTCACAGATTCTTCACCGTCCATACACCACGACGTCACGGCCCGAGGCCAAGCTTCACCTCAGTCCCCAACAAGGTACTCAGCCATGCGTTATCTGATCTCGTTGTTCGCCCCCCGCCCGCTGCATCGCTGCTTTGCTTTGCTCGACCGGAACGGCCACTGTCAGGCCTTCAAGCAGTGCAGCCTGCAACCGATGGGCGACGGTTGGGTGGAAATCGAAGAAATCCGCCTCAACTGGTTGCACCAGCCACTGCCGGCCAGCGCCCGCGTCATAGCGTCGCAGCCTCGCACGCGGGTCCAGGCGATGTTGAGCATCTGACCGGATGGCTAATAAAAGTCATTAAACACGAGCAACTGCGCGCATTTCTTCGCTACAATCTCCCCCCGATTATAAGGACGTCTCCTGATCGGGCCCCGCAACAGCGTCAGTGCACATGCATCGACACCCAAAATCGCCCACAGAGAGCCGCCCACACAGATCGAGTGAAGTTGGCGCGCTTGCCTGTTCTTCCGGCAAAAACCCGCTTTTCGCGAATCTGCAGAGCTGTCATGACGCTCGGCCACCGCGTTGTTTTGCCCTTGCGGGCAGGTGCCAGGCCAAGGCAGCCCTTTTTTGAGGTTCACGTCTTCAAAAGAGCGTGAAAAAAACGGGTTTTCACAACTTCACAAGAGTGTGGCGAGCAAATGAATAGTTTTGCGTCTGAACATGCACCATTAGCGTCTGAAACAGCCCAACGACACAGGACCGGGTATACCTCGAATACCGGAGCCTGAAGCCTGTCCGCTACGGATTTGGTTGCACAAAACGGATGTCTCGACCATAAGTCGAATTGCCAGCCTTGCGCAGAAATGAGTTCATGGAACCCTTGAAGCCAGGCCGCACGCATCCGTCGAAGTTGCGAAAAATTGCGAAGATTCGGACATGGCGAACCTGACCACGGATAGCCCGGACACCACTGACCTGTCCCGGAACGCCTGGCAGCCATGCCGACAATTTGGTGCTGCAGATTTTGGAGACGCGTTAAATGGCGCATAACGAAGCAGTCGACGTAGTTCTGGTAGGGGCCGGCATCATGAGCGCCACCCTGGCCGTACTGCTCAAAGAGCTCGACCCCGCGATCAAGCTGGAAGTCGTCGAGCTGATGGATTCCGGTGCCGCCGAGAGTTCCAACCCCTGGAACAACGCCGGTACCGGCCACGCGGGTCTGTGTGAGCTCAACTACACGCCGCAGGCTGCCGATGGCAGCGTCGACATCAAGAAAGCCGTGCACATCAACACCCAGTTCGAGGTGTCGAAACAGTTCTGGTCGTACCTGACCAAGAAAGGCACCTTCGGCTCGTGCAAATCCTTCATCAGCCCGGTGCCGCACCTGAGCTTCGTTCAGGGCGACAGCGGTGTGTCGTTCCTCGAGGAACGCTTCAACGTGCTGAGCAAGCACCACGCCTTTGCCGACATGGAATACACCGAAGACAAAGGCAAGATGGCCGAGTGGATGCCGCTGATGATGCCGGGCCGTTCGCCGGACGAAGTCCTCGCCGCGACCCGCGTGATGAACGGCACCGACGTCAACTTCGGCGCCCTGACCAATCAGTTGCTCAAGCACCTGACCAGCGCCCCGGACACCCAGGTCAAATACTGCAAGCGCGTCACCGGCCTGAAGCGTAACGGCAACGGCTGGACCGTCAGCATCAAGGACGTCAACAACGGCAACACCCGCGAAGTCGACGCCAAGTTCGTCTTCCTCGGTGCTGGCGGCGCGGCGCTGCCATTGCTGCAGGCCTCGGGCATCGAAGAAAGCAAAGGCTTCGGCGGCTTCCCGATCAGCGGCCAGTGGCTGCGTTGCGACAACCCGGAAGTGGTCAAGCAGCATCAGGCCAAGGTCTACAGCCAGGCAGCTGTGGGTTCGCCACCGATGTCGGTGCCACACCTCGACACCCGTGTCGTCGACGGCAAGAAATCCCTGCTGTTCGGGCCATACGCCGGTTTCACCACCAAATTCCTCAAGCACGGTTCCTTCATGGACCTGCCGCTGTCGGTGCGCGCCGGCAACATCGGGCCGATGCTGGCCGTGGCGAAAAACAACATGGACCTGACCAAGTACCTGGTCAGTGAAGTGATGCAATCGATGGAGCAGCGCCTGGATTCCCTGCGCCGTTTCTACCCGCAGGCGAAAGCTGAAGACTGGCGCCTGGAAGTGGCCGGCCAACGGGTGCAGATCATCAAGAAAGACCCGAAAAAGGGCGGCATCCTGCAATTCGGTACCGAGTTGGTTGCTGCGAAGGACGGCTCCCTCGCCGCCCTGCTCGGCGCTTCGCCAGGCGCGTCGGTGACCGTTTCGATCATGCTGGAACTGATCGAGAAGTGCTTCGCGGACAAAGCCAAAGGCGAATGGGCCGGCAAACTGGCCGAGATCTTCCCGGCCCGTGAGAAGGTCCTGGAAACCGATGCTGCGCTGTATCGCAAGATCAACACGCAGAACAACATCGCGCTGGAACTGGTAGAAGAAAACAGCGAGACGCCAAGCTACGCTTGATCTCGCGGCATAAAAAACGCCCCGTACTCAATGAGTGCGGGGCGTTTTTTTCGCCTTGGCAATTGAATCGAATGCCTCAGCCGCGGGCCTTGTCGATCAACTCGATGTAGTCGGCGGCATTGCGCTGATCGGCGATCAGCTCGACGAAGGTCTTGCCCTGCTCGTCCTTGCCATCAACGTCGTAACCGGCCGCGACGAAGAAGCCCAGAAAACGCTCGAAGTCATCGATGCGCAGACCGCGATACGCCTTGATCAGTTTGTGCAGCGACGGCGAAGTGGCGTCGACGGGCTCAAAATCGAGGAACAGCTTGATCTGCTCATCGCCGATCTCGTCACCAATCACTTGTTTCTTATCTTTACGCATTGCCGACTCCAGCTCGCAGACATGACACGGGGCGGGCAGTTTACCCCTGCCCGGCCACCCTGCTCAACGCGATCGCACCGCACCGGTGTGCAAATCGGCCCAGATATGGCCATTGGCGTAACTGAGGAACTGCACATACACGGTGTCGTTGCGCAGCAAATCCATCACCACACGGTACTGGGCGAGCGGATAAAACAGCGTCAGGGTTTTGCTCTTGTCGTCGTAGGCCGGTTTTTTCAGGCTTTTACTTTCGCCGTCAAAACTCACCAATACCTGATTGATCGTCGCCCCCTTGTTCAGCGACTTGCCTTTGAGGCGGATCAACAGCGACGAGGTGACCGGAATCGGCTGCTGGTTGGATTGGCGTTGCGCGCCAACTACTACGGAATACTCGCTGACCTGCATCAATTGCTGCTGCTCGGGCTCGGCGTCGCGCACGGTCAGATCGTCGGGCGGCAGGAATTGACTGTGCATCGGTGCGGCTGACAACGGCAGGCTGAAGGACAGCAACAGCGCGGCAAGGCTGCGGGACAAGAGGCGCATGACAGGCTCCTGGGGGCGGGGCCGAGCACTCTAGCATGGGTATCGCGGATGGATCAGCACACACAAAAACAACTGTAGGAGTGAGCCTGCTCGCGATAGCGTCGTGTCAGCCAACATCAATGTGGCTGACAGACCGCTATCGCGAGCAGGCTCACTCCTACAAAGGGTTGTGCGGGGGGCTTACATGCCCTTGACGGCGTAGATCCCGTTGGCGTTGCGCCAGTAACCCTTGTAGTCCATGCCGTAACCGAAGATGTAGCGGTCGATGCACGGCAGGCCGACGAAATCGGCTTTCAGGTCAGGACGCGCCTTGCGGTCGTGGTCCTTGTCGATCAGCACGGCGGTGTGCACTTTGCGCGCGCCGGCATGTTTGCAGAAGTCGATGATCGCGCCCAAGGTGTGACCTTCGTCGAGGATGTCGTCGATGATCAGCACGTCGCGGTCAATGAACGATACTTCCGGCTTGGCTTTCCAGAACAGATCGCCGCCGCTGGTTTCATTGCGATAACGGGTGGCGTGCAGGTAGGACGCTTCCAGCGGGAACTGCAGATGCGTCAGCAGTTTGCCGGAGAAGATCAGGCCGCCGTTCATCACGCAGAACACCACCGGGTTGGTGTCCGCCAGTTGTTCGTTGATTTGTGCACCGACACGGGCGATGGCCGCTTCGACTTCAGCTTCGGTGTACAGGCAGTCAGCCTCTCGCATGACTTGACGGATATGCTCGAGATCAGCGGACATGGCGCTCTCCAGGGGGGCTTCGGATTCGGAAAAGCGGGCAAAGGTACGCATCCGCAACGGCTGAATCAAGCCTTTATGGACTAACGTACTGTATGTCCTATAGGACATCACCCTCGGATAGATTAATCTAGGCCGGTTTTTTTGCCCGCCGCCGGAGTTTTTCCATGCCCATTCTCGAGATCCGCCATCCGCTGATCCGCCATAAACTCGGCCTGATGCGCCGCGCTGACATCAGCACCAAGAATTTCCGTGAGCTCGCTCAGGAAGTCGGCGCCCTGTTGACCTATGAAGCTACAAAAGATTTGCCGCTTGAATCCTACGATATCGCCGGCTGGTGCGGCACCGTGTCGGTGGAAAAGATCGCCGGCAAGAAAATCACCGTCGTGCCGATCCTGCGCGCCGGCATCGGCATGCTCGAAGGCGTGCTCAGCCTGATTCCGGGTGCCAAGGTTTCGGCTGTCGGTGTTGCCCGCAACGAAGAAACCCTGCAAGCGCACACCTATCTGGAAAAACTGGTGCCGGAAATCGACGAACGCCTGGCGATGATCATTGACCCGATGCTCGCCACCGGCAGTTCCATGGTCGCGACCATCGACCTGCTGAAAAAAGCCGGTTGCCGCGACATTCGCGCCATGGTCCTGGTCGCCGCGCCAGAAGGCATCGCCGCCGTCGAAAAGGCGCACCCGGACGTGACCATCTACACCGCGTCCATCGATGAACGCTTGAACGAGCATGGCTACATCATTCCTGGGCTTGGCGACGCCGGTGACAAGATTTTCGGCACCAAGCAGAAGGACGCGTAAGCATGCAGCAAGAGTTCAACGATCCGCTCTGGCGCACGGTGCTGTCCGGCGCGCAGATGCTGTTCGTGGCGTTCGGCGCGCTGGTGCTGATGCCGCTGATCACGGGCCTGGACCCGAACGTGGCACTGTTTACCGCCGGTCTGGGCACGATCCTGTTCCAGATCGTCACCGGACGTCAGGTGCCGGTGTTTCTGGCGTCGAGCTTCGCCTTCATTACCCCGATCATTCTCGCCAAGGGCCAGTTCGGCCTCGCCGCGACCATGGGCGGGGTGATGGCGGCCGGTTTCGTCTACACCTTCCTCGGCCTGGCCGTGAAGATCAAAGGCACCGGGTTCATTGACCGCCTGCTGCCGCCGGTGGTGATCGGTCCGGTGATCATCTCGATCGGCCTGGCCATGGCGCCGATTGCCGCGAACATGGCGATGGGCAAGGCTGGCGATGGTTCTGAATTGATTCCCTACCAGACCGCCATGCTGATTTCGATGCCGGCCCTGCTGACCACGTTGATCATGGCGGTGTTCGGCAAAGGCATCTTTCGTCTGGTGCCGATTATTTCCGGGGTACTGGTGGGTTTTGCCATGTCGTTCTATTTCGGCGTGGTCGACACCGCGAAGATTGCAGCGGCTCCCTGGTTCGCCCTGCCGCACTTCACCGCGCCGGAGTTCAACTGGCAGGCGATCCTGTTCATCGTTCCGGTGGCCCTGGCGCCGGCGATTGAGCACATCGGCGGGGTGATTGCGGTCGGCAGCGTGACCGGCCGCGACTACCTGAAGAAGCCGGGCCTGCATCGCACCCTGCTCGGTGACGGCATCGCCACCACCGCGGCCGGGCTATTCGGTGGCCCGCCCAACACCACCTACGCCGAAGTGACCGGCGCGGTGATGCTGACCAAGAACTACAACCCGAAAATCATGACCTGGGCGGCGATCTTCGCCATCACCCTGGCGTTCATCGGCAAGTTCGGCGCGCTGCTGCAAAGCATTCCGGTGCCGGTGATGGGCGGGATTCTGTGCCTGTTGTTCGGCTCGATCGCGGCGGTGGGGATGAACACCTTGATCCGCCACAAGATCGACCTGGGCGAAGCGCGCAATCTGGTGATCGTCTCGGTGACGCTGGTGTTCGGCATTGGCGGTGTGCTGGTCGGCACCGGCACCGGTCCGGATGACTTCGGCCTCAAAGGCATCGCGCTGTGCGCGGTGGTGGCGATTGCGCTGAACCTGATCCTGCCGGGTAATGATGGCTGGAAGCAGAAGAAAGCGGATGAGCCGCTGATCTAAACCTTCAGGGCTGCAGCGCCTGACACACCGCTATCGCCAGCAGGCTGGCTCCCACATTTGATCTCTGATGCCACAGTTTTGGTGAACACAGCAGATCCAGTGTGGGAGCCAGCCTGCTGGCGATGCTTTTAGAGGGCCAGCGGCGCGCGTTCGCAGAGCGTTGCCAAGGCCTTGGCCCATTGCGGGTCGTCGTTCAGGCAAGGCACCAGCACCAGCTCCTCGCCCCCCGCTTCGCGGAACTGCTCCTTGCCGCGATCGCCGATTTCTTCCAGCGTCTCGATGCAGTCAGCGACGAACGCCGGGCACATCACCAGAATCTTTTTCACGCCGCTTTTTGCCAGCTCGTCCAGCCGCGCTTCGGTGTACGGCTCGATCCACTTTGCCCGCCCCAGGCGCGACTGAAACGACACCGACCACTTGCCGTCCGCCAGCCCCATGCTTTTGGCGAACTCGGCGGCGGTACGGAAGCACTGCGCGCGATAACAGGTCGCCAGCACCGCCGGCGACGCGGTCTGGCAGCAATCGGCGCCTTTCAAGCAATGATTGCCGCTCGGATCGAGCTTGGTCAGATGCCGCTCCGGCAAGCCGTGGAAGCTCAGCAGCAAGTGGTCGAAATCCTGCTGCAAATGCGGGCGAGCGCTGGCCACCAGCGCATCGATGTATTCCGGCTGGTCGTAAAACGGCTGCAGGATCGACAGCTGCACATCGAGCTTGTGCTCGCGCAAAACGCGTCGGGCTTCTTCGATCACCGTGGTGGTGGTGCTGTCGGCGAACTGCGGATACAGCGGCGCAAGGGTGATTTTCTTGTGCCCGGCCTTCACCAGACGCAGCAGGCAGGTTTCGATCGATGGCTCGCCATAACGCATCGCCAGGTCGACCGGGCCATGCTTCCAGGTCTGGGTCATTTGCTGTTGCAGACGCTGGCTGAGCACCACCAGCGGCGACCCTTCCTCCCACCAGATTGAGGCATAGGCATGCGCCGACTGCTCCGGGCGTTTGATCAGGATCAGCGACACCAGCAAACGCCGCACCGGCCATGGCAGGTCGATGACGTACGGGTCCATCAGAAACTGATTGAGGTAGCGGCGCACATCGGCCACCGAGGTCGAGGCCGGGGAACCCAGGTTGACCAGAAGCAAGGCGTGATCGGTCATGCAACGTCCTATTTCAGAGGCGGCTGGAGAGATCGTCCAGAGCCGCGCGTAAATCCGTGAACTGGAAAGTGAAACCCGCTTCCAGCAAGCGTACCGGCATGGCCCGTTGGCCGCCGAGCAACAACAATGACATCTCACCGAGGCCGACTTTCAGCGCCAGCGTCGGCATCGGCATGAACGCCGGGCGGTGCAACACGCTGCCCAGCGTCTGCGCAAATTCGCGATTGCGCACCGGTTTCGGCGCGCAGGCATTATAAGGACCACTGGCCTGCTCGCGGTGCAGAAGAAAATCAATCAGGGCGATTTGGTCGTTGATATGAATCCACGGCATCCACTGCCGCCCGTTGCCCAACGGCCCGCCCAGACACAGCTTGAACGGCAACAGCAGGCGCGACAAAAAGCCGCCCTCGGCCGACAGCACCAAACCGGTTCGCACCAGCACCACGCGCATACCCAGGTTCTCCGCACGCAAGGCCGTCTCTTCCCAGGCGATGCACAACTGACTGGCAAAATCGTCGATCACCGGCGGCGACTCTTCGGTCAACTCGCGCTCGCCACCGTCGCCGTACCAGCCGATGGCCGAGCCGGAAATCAGCAAGGCCGGTTTTTGCGTGCGCGTTTCGAGCCAGGTCAACAGGGTCTCGGTGAGCTTGATCCGACTGCTCCACAGCAACGCCTTGCGCCGGTGCGTCCAGGGCCGATCGGCAATCGGCGCGCCAGCCAGATTGACGATCGCGTCGAGCGGCTCCTCGCCGAGGTCTTCCAGACGGGCGATGCCACGCACCGACGCGCCACAGATCTTCGCCACCGTTTCGGGCTTGCGACTCCACACCGTCAGGCGATGGCCCTGCTCCAGCCAATGACGGCAGAGCTGACGTCCGATCAAACCAGTACCGCCGGTCAGCAATATGTGCATGACATCTTCCTCGCGTGGCATTTAACCCGGATCACTAGTCTATTTTTATAAGCAGGGATCTTTTCCATCGGGCGGGCTCTATTGTTTAACCATAGGCCAAGCTAACGAAACGAGAATGGCAGAAGTTATACCAAAAAACATAATTGTACAGGTTTCATCGACGGCGTAGTCTGTACAGAAAGGTAAACGAGGCCCCTATGACTGTACCTATCGCAATCATCGGCACCGGCATCGCCGGACTCTCCGCCGCCCAGGCTCTGACAGAGGCCGGGCACACCGTGCAACTCTTCGACAAAAGCCGCGGCAGCGGCGGGCGCATGTCGAGCAAACGCAGCGACGCCGGTTCGCTGGACCTCGGCGCCCAATACTTCACCGCCCGCGACCGCCGCTTCGTCACCGAAGTACAGCGCTGGCAAAGCCAGGGCTGGGTCGCCGAATGGGCGCCACAGCTCTATTCGTATCAGGGCGGGCAACTGAACATGTCCCCGGACGAGCAGACCCGCTGGGTCGGCGCTCCCCGCATGAGCGCCATCACCCGTGGCCTGCTCGACGGCCTGAACGTGCAGTTCGCCTGCCGCATCACCGAAGTGTTTCGTGGCGAACAACACTGGCATTTACAGGACGCCGAGGGCTTTACCCACGGCCCGTTCAGCCACGTCGTCATCGCCACACCAGCGCCGCAAGCCACCGCCCTGCTCGCCGCCGCACCGAAACTCGCCGCGGCCGCCGCCGGGGTCAAAATGGACCCGACCTGGGCCGTCGCCCTGGCCTTCGAAACCCCATTGGACACACCGATCGAAGGCTGCTTCGTGCAGGACAGCCCGCTCGACTGGCTGGCCCGCAACCGCAGTAAACCCGGACGCGACACCACCCTCGATACCTGGGTGCTGCACGCCACCAGCGCCTGGAGCCGGCAACACATCGACCTGTCCAAGGAAGCGGTGATCGAACATCTGCATGGCGCCTTCGCCGAACTCCTGCACAGCGCCATGCCCGCCCCCACCTTCAGCCTCGCCCACCGCTGGCTCTACGCCCGCCCCGCCACCGGCCACGAATGGGGCACCCTCGCCGACGCCGACCTGGGCCTCTACGCCTGCGGCGACTGGTGCCTGTCCGGGCGCGTCGAAGGCGCCTGGCTCAGCGGCCAGGAAGCCGCACGCCGCCTGCACGAGCACCTGCAATGAACCGCCTCAACCCCAGCAAACTGCTGCTGTCGAAATGGACAGCAGCCCAGCCACAACACCGCGAAAAACACTTCCTCGTCACCGAACTGTTCCGCGACGAAGAAGGCACCGTACTGGAAATCGAAATGCAGGCCGTGCTGACCAAACGCAGCGAGCGGATGGAATGGCAAGTGCTGAAGAATGCCGAGCATTGGATTCTGGGGTGGAAATAATCCTGTGAGAGCCAGCTTGCTGGCGATGGACGATAACCCGCTCGTCCTGCAAATCAGCCTGGTAGCCACTTTCACGGACACAGCCAAAAGCCAACCCTCACCCTAGCCCTCTCCCGGAGGGAGAGGGAACAGACCGGGGTGGATGTGAGGGCTATGCCGACCTGCGATACCGAGTCGTACACGATTTCAAAGCCAACGCAGATCAGCTCCCTCTCCCTGGGGAGAGGGCTGGGGTGAGGGGCAGCCCCACCACAAATCCCAAGCCAACCACCCGCTTCTAACCACTCAACAATGAGCGTTAGCTCGAGTGCTTTTGATCTTGCGTCACCGGCGACGTCGGAAGGCTGAGTGGAGGGATTGATCCGGGCGTGGGAGCGCAGCGACCGTACGACGAAGTCGTACACAGCGGAAGGAGGTGCAGCGCAGCAAACCGTAGACGCTGCGCCCGGATCGATCCCGGAGCGAAGGGACCCGAGCTTGCGAGGGCCGAACGCAGGAGCAAGCCTTTTGGGTTACCTTTTTGGCGTTTGAAAAAG
>NZ_JBUDGD010000074.1:0-21538 GCF_055484735.1 Pseudomonas sp. 15C
CTGTGTACGACTTCGTCGTACGGTCGCTGCGCTCCCACGCCCGGATCAATCCCTCCACTCAGCCTTCCGATGTCGCTGGTTAGGCAAGATCAAGAGCACTCGAGCTAACGCTCATTGTTGAGTGGTGAAAAGCATGGCGTTCGGCTGGGGATTTGTGGTGGCTTTACCCCTCACCCCAGCCCTCTCCCGAGGGAGAGGGAGCCGATTTGCGCTGGCTTCGAAATTTGCGTTCGAGTCGGTATTTCAGGTCGGCGTGGCTTTCGCATCCACCGCGGTCAGTCCCCTCTCCCTACGGGCGGTCCGACGTTTCGGGAGGGCTAGGGTGAGGGGCTTTTGACGTTGCTTTGATCTTCAAGCGCCCGGGGTATGTCAGCTCGATGACAAATCGTCTTTACCCAAGCTTTACGCTGTACTGACCGCCGCTGACCTTGATCTGCGTAATCTGCACTCATCCGGAACGTACCGGGAACGAGACAAGGAGATACACCATGCGCAAGACTCTTATCGCTCTGATGTTCGCTGCCGCTCTGCCAACCGTGGCCATGGCCATGCCACAGGATGGCGGTCCGATGGGTGGCCCGCTCGACGGTCCGCGCCACGGGGGTCAGATGCACGGTGGCATGCACGGCAAGGGCCCGTACAGCCAGCTCGACCTGTCCCGCGAACAGCGCGAGCAGATCCGCAAGATCATGGGCGAGCAGATGCACGAGCGTAAGCAAGTGGTCGACAAGTACCTGGAGAAACTTTCCCCGGCGGACCAGAAAGCCATGAAGGACGAGATCGCGGCCAACCACAAGAAAGCCGAGTCGGATGTCCGCGCCTTGCTGAAACCGGAGCAACAGAAGCAGTTCGACGAGCTCCAGAAAAAGCGCGCCGAACGCCGCGCCGAATGGGCCGAGTTCAAAGCGTGGAAAGCGCAGCAGGCGCAAAAGGCGCAATAATGGTTTGACCCTGGGCCCGACGGCTGACGCCGTCGGGCCTGTTTTCAGTGATCCAGATGTAGGAGTGAACCTGCTCGCGATGGCGGTGTGTCAGACAAGTATGAATTGGCTGATACACCGCCATCGCGAGCCGGCCCACTCCTGCATTGGTTTTTGTGTTGTTTGAGGAGTTTCTGTGCGTTCATTGTTCTGGCGTATTCTCGCGAGTTTCTGGCTGGCCATTGCTCTGGTCGCGGGGCTGTCGATTCTGCTCGGGCACATGCTCAACCAGGACGCGTGGATTCTCAGCCGCCATCCCGGCCTCAATACGCTGGCCAGTGAATGGACGCAAACCTACGAAGCCCAGGGCGAAGAAGCCGCGCAGGACATCCTCGAACAGCGCAAACGCCAGTATCACATCGACGTTCAAGTGCTCAATGAAACCGGCGACCCGGTAGTACGCGGCACCTTCCCGCGCCGTGCCGCCGCGTTCGAAGCACGGCAGAACAACGACGACCGCCGCCTGCCGTGGCGGCGTCTGACCGATGAAATCACCAGTGAAAAAACCGGTGACACTTTTCTGTTCATCTACCGCATACCACACCCGGAACTCGATGCGTGGCACCGCGAAAGCCTGCTCTGGCCGCTGAGTGCGCTGGGCATCGCGCTGGTGGTGCTGACCCTGTTCAGTCTGCTGGTGACTTTCTCGATCACCCGACCGCTCAGCCGTTTACGCGGTGCGGTGCATGATCTGGGGCAAACCACTTACCAGCAGAACAGCCTGGCCAAACTGGCCAACCGCCGCGATGAATTCGGCGTCCTCGCCACCGACTTCAACCGTATGGGCGCGCGTCTGCAAAGCCTGATCGGCAGCCAGCGCCAGTTGCTGCGCGATGTCTCCCACGAATTGCGCTCGCCGCTGGCACGGCTGCGCATTGCCCTGGCACTGGCGGAACGGGCGAATCCGCAAGAACGGGAAAGACTCTGGCCACGGCTGACCCGCGAATGCGATCGGCTGGAAGCCTTGATCAGTGAAATTCTGGTGCTGGCGCGGGTCGATGCCGACAACGCCAGTGCCGAAGAGGTGGACCTGAATGCGCTGCTCGGCGCCTTGCAGAAAGATGCGCAACTGGGCTCGCCGGAACAGACCGTGCGTCTCGAAGCTGAGCAGCAACTGCATCTGAAAGGCTGGCCGACGATGATCGAGCATGCGGTGGATAATCTGCTGCGCAACGCTCAGCGCTTCAATCCGCCGGAGCAGCCGATTGAATTGCAGGCCTCGCGTCAGGGCGAGCGAATTGTCATCAGCGTGCGCGACCACGGGCCGGGCGTGCAGGCTGAGCATCTCAGTCAATTGGGCGAGCCGTTTTACCGGGCGCCGGGGCAGACAGCGGCCGGGCATGGGCTGGGTCTGGCGATTGCCAAGCGGGCGGCGGAGCGGCATGGCGGCTCGCTGATATTGGCGAATCATCCGCAGGGTGGGTTTGTGGCGAGTCTGGAATTGCCGCTTGTTCCGGGTGCGGTGGTGCAGCCATAAGAGCCACCCTCACCCCAACCCTCTCCCGGAGGGAGAGGGGGCTGACCGAGGTGTCATACGTTCCACGTCGACCTGATAAACCGAGTCGACTCCGGATTCGCAGAAACAACACTTCCTGCGTCTGAGTCGATTGTGGATCCGCAAAAACAACACGTCCTGCGTCTGAGTCGATTCTGGATTCAGCGAAAATCACTCAGGACGGCGAACCTCTACAGCATCCCCCAATCAGTCCCCTCTCCCTTTGGGAGAGGGCTAGGGTGAGGGTGCTTTTGATCTTTAGCCTTTACCAGGCCAGGCACTGACAAACTCAGCCAGATCAACTTTCTCCGCCACCCGCGGCTCTTTCTGCGGCGTACCAATGTACAAGAATGCGATGACTTCTTCGCCTTCTGCCAACCCCAGGCCTTTTGCCACATGACTGGAATACGCCAGATCTCCAGTCCGCCAAACCGCACCAATCCCCTGCGCATACGCCGCCAGTAAAATCCCGTGCGCCGCGCACCCGGCCGCGAGCAATTGCTCGGCCTTCGGGTATTTGACGTGTTCCTGCAATTTCGCAATCACCACCACCACCAGCGGCGCACGCAGCGGGCCGTTGCGGGCCTTGTCGATCATCGCTTCGGTGACTTCGCCTGTCTGCATTTGCGCAGCCTCGGCCAGCAACTCGCCCATTTGCTCACGCGCGGCGCCTTCGACGGTCAGGAAACGATACGGCTGCAGATGCCCGTGATCCGGCGCGCGCAAGGCGGCGCCAAACAGGGCTTCGCGCTGCTCGGCAGTGGGGGCCGGTTCGACCAGTCGGGGAACGGAAACACGGTTGAGCAACGCGTCGAGAGCCTGCATCGGCCACCTCCTTTGAAAAATGTGCGGCTATTCTAGCTTTAACTGTGCAGCGCCTGCCGGTTTACATGCCCTGCCCCGCAGGTAGAATGGCGCCCTTCTTCCATCAGCCCGAGCGGATTTCATGGCGTTGCCGACCTTACGGACCATTGGTTTCATCATCGGCATTTTCCTGATTACCCTGGCTGTGGCCATGGTCGTGCCGATGGCCACCCTGGTGATTTTCGAGCGCACCAGCGACCTGCCGTCCTTCCTCTGGGCGAGCATGATCACCTTCGTCGCCGGCCTCGCACTGGTGATTCCCGGCCGTCCGGAACACGTTCACCTGCGCCCGCGAGACATGTATCTGCTGACCGTCAGCAGCTGGCTGGTGGTGTGCATTTTTGCCGCGCTGCCGTTTCTGCTGACCCAGCACATCAGCTACACCGACTCGTTTTTTGAAAGCATGTCGGGCATCACCGCCACCGGCTCTACCGTGCTTAACGGCCTGGACACCATGTCGCCGGGCATCCTGATGTGGCGCTCGATGCTGCACTGGATCGGCGGCATCGGCTTTATCGGCATGGCGGTGGCGATTCTGCCGCTGCTGCGCATCGGCGGCATGCGCCTGTTCCAGACCGAATCTTCGGATCGCTCGGAAAAGGTCATGCCGCGCTCACACATGGTAGCGCGGCTGATCGTGGCGGCTTACGTCGGCATCACTATCCTCGGCAGCCTCGCGTTCTGGTGGGCGGGGATGAGCCCGTTCGATGCGATCAATCACGCGATGTCGGCGATTTCCACCGGCGGTTTTTCCACGTCCGACCAGTCGCTGGCGAAATGGACGCAGCCGGCGGTGCATTGGGTAGCGGTCGTGGTGATGATCCTTGGCAGCCTGCCGTTCACCCTGTACGTGGCGACGTTGCGCGGCAATCGCAAAGCGCTGATCCGCGATCAACAGGTGCAGGGTCTGCTGGCGATGTTGCTGGTGACGTGGCTGGTGCTCGGCACCTGGTACTGGTGGACCACCAAGCTGCACTGGCTCGAAGCGCTGCGCCACGTGGCGCTGAACGTGACCTCGATAGTCACCACCACCGGTTTTGCCCTCGGCGACTACAGCCTGTGGGGCAATTTTTCGCTGATGTTGTTTTTCTACCTGGGCTTTGTCGGCGGCTGTTCCGGCTCGACCGCGGGCGGGATCAAGATTTTCCGCTTTCAGGTCGCCTATATCCTGCTCAAGTCCAACCTCAATCAGCTGATTCACCCGCGGGCAGTGATCAAGCAAAAGTACAACGGTCATCGCCTCGACGAAGAGATCGTGCGCTCGATTCTGACTTTTTCGTTCTTCTTCGCCATCACCATTTGCGTGATCGCCTTGCTGCTGTCGTTGCTCGGCGTCGACTGGATGACCGCGCTGACCGGCGCGGCGAGCACCGTGTCCGGGGTCGGCCCGGGACTGGGCGAAACCATCGGCCCGGCCGGCAACTTCGCCACCCTGCCGGATGCGGCCAAGTGGATTCTGTCGGCCGGCATGCTGCTCGGCCGACTGGAGATCATTACGGTGTTTGTGCTGTGTATTCCGGCGTTTTGGCGTCACTGACCGCGTTCGGCGCTTGCAGCAACCGCGCCCGATAATCACCGGGCGTGGTGTCGAACCAGCGGCGGAAGGCGCGAAAGAAATTGCTCGGGTCGGCGAAGCCCAGCAGGTAGGCGATTTCCAGCAAGGTCATGCTCGGTTGCGCCAGATACTGTTCGGCAAGTTCGCGGCGAGTGTCGTCGAGTAATTGCTGAAAACTGGTGCCCTCCTCCTGCAAGCGACGCTGCAAGGTGCGCTGCGACAGATGCAGGGTCTGCGCCACGGTGTCGCGCTTGGGTTCGCCCTGCGGCAGCAAGCGGCACAGCACTTGCCGCGCCTTGTGCGTCACGCGGCTCTCGGAAAACCGCGCCAGATATTCCCCGGCAAAACGATCATGCAACAGCGCCATCGCTTCGTTGGCGGTGGGCAGCGGCGCTTCCATGTCGGCGCGCTTGAAAATCAGCGCGTCGTACGGCGCGCCGAACACCAGCGGCGCGTGGAAGGCTTGTTTATACGGTTCGAGGTCGGCGGGTTGATCGCCCTGCAGCAGCACTTTGACCGGGTGCAGTGGGCGCCCGCTGAGCCAGCCGCACAGGGCCAGTGCGCAGGCCAGCGAAGCTTCGGCGCTTTGCCGGGTCGGCGGCAGGTGATCGCCATGCACGGTCAGAATCAGCCCGTAACCTTCATCGAGCAAACGAAAACTCAGGTCCGCACTTTCGGCGATGATGCGCTGATAGCGCACCAGCCGTTGAAAACCTTCGGCCAGGGTATTGCTCGACATCAGCGCATAACCGGCGACATGAAACGAGGCCGGTCGCACCACCTTGCCCATGTTCAGGCCGATCGCCGGGTTACCGGACAAGTCGACCGCGCGTTGCCAGAGCCGGGTCATGGAGTCTTGCGTGAAACGCGCATCCGGATCATCCAGCGCTGCGTAATCGAGCCCCAGTTGCTTGAACAGAACCCGGCAATCCAGGCCGTCCATCTCCAGCGCTTTGACAATCCCCATCGCCCAGCTTGCAGAAGTCGTTCGTTCGCTCATGGCGTTTTTCTTATACATGATGGGCTGCATGTTACGGCCCGATTTGCGAAGGATACTAAAGTGGCGCCGATTGTCACTGGCCCACCCCCATGATCACTCTAGACTCAAATAGGCTACCCGCCGCACAACTCGTCGCCAGAACAATAACCACAGAGATCGCAGTCGTGGAAAACGTAAAGCAATTCAACAGCTTCGCTGAGTTCTACCCCTATTACCTCAGTGAGCACAGCAACAGCATCTGCCGGCGCCTGCACTTCATCGGCACCAGCCTGGTGATTTTCATCCTCGCTCTGACCATCGCCAAAGGCGCGTGGCTGCTGTTGCTGGCCCTGCCGCTGGCCGGCTACAGCTTCGCCTGGGTCGGGCATTTCTTTTTTGAAAAGAACCGACCGGCGACTTTCCAGCACCCGCTGTACAGCCTGCTCGGTGACTTCGTCATGTACCGCGACATGATTCTGGGTCGCGTAGCGTTCTGAAGGAGCTCTGCCTGTGAATGCCACTGCCCGCTTTACCCATATGAAGGACGGCACCGAAGAAGACTGGGCGATCATCGCCGCTGACTTCAGCGCTTATGCCAGACAGCTGCCGGCGCGGATCGTTACGCACCTGAAATTGCTCGAAGGTGATTTCGGCGGTTTTCCGGTGGATCGCCTGACCCACTCACTGCAAACCGCGACCCGTGCGTTTCGTGATGGCCGCGATGAGGAATATGTGGTCTGCGCCCTGCTGCACGACATCGGCGACACCCTCGGCTCGTACAACCACCCAGACATCGCTGCGGCGATTCTCAAGCCGTTCGTCAGCGCCGAAAATCTGTGGATGGTCGAGAAGCACGGGGTATTTCAGGGTTACTACTTTTTCCACCACCTGGGCATGGATCGACACCTGCGCGAGCAATTCAAGGAGCACCCGCAATTTCAGGCAACCGCCGAGTTCTGCGCCAGATACGATGCGGCGGCATTTGATCCAGCGTATGACACGCTGCCGCTGAGCTTCTTTGAGCCGATGATGGAGCGGCTGTTTGCGCAGCCGAAGAACTCGATTTACAAGGCCGCAATGGAAGAACACACCACGGTTTGATGTTGTTTGTTCTGGCCCCATCGCTGGCAAGCCAGCTCCCACAGAGAATTGGATCTCTCACACATTTAGTGTGCATCCAGGAACCCTGTGGGAGCTGGCTTGCCAGCGATTAGGCCCTCTCAACCACCCGAGAATCAGGCGAGTTCGGTGACCTTGGCCGCCCTGAGCTGCGCCTCGCGCGCCTGCGCGTCTGCCAGCCGGTACAGCTCGATCGTGCCGTCCCAGTGCTCGATCAACGCCGTGCACGATTCCACCCAGTCGCCGCAGTTGAGGTAATCCACCTCGCCCACCTTACGAATCTCGGCATGGTGGATGTGGCCGCAGACCACGCCATGCAACTCGCGCTTCACGCACTCATGCGCGATCGCTTCTTCGAAGTCGCTGATGAAGCTCACCGCGGTTTTGACCTTGTGTTTCAGGTACGCCGACAACGACCAGTAGCCATAGCCATACCGCGCCCGCCAATGGTTGAGCCAGCGATTGAGGGTCAGGGTGAATTCGTAGGCGGAGTCGCCGAGAAAGGCCAGCCAGCGGTGATAACGGGTGATCACGTCGAACTGATCGCCATGAATCACCAGCAGATGGCGCCCATCGGCGGTGACATGCACCGCCTCGTCGACCAACTGGATATTGCCCAGAATCAGTTTTGAATAGCGGCGCAGGAATTCGTCGTGGTTGCCGGTGACGTAGATGACTTCGGTGCCGCGCTTGCTCATCGTCAGCAGGCGGCGGATCACATTGGTGTGCGCCTGTGGCCAGTACATGCCGCCGCGCAGTTTCCAGCCATCGATGATGTCGCCGACCAGATAGATCTTGTCGGCGTGGTAACCCTTGAGGAACTTCGACAAGTGTTCCGCCTGGCAATCGCGCGTGCCCAGGTGCACGTCGGAAATCCACAGGGTTCGCACCCGTTGCTTGCGGCTGGGTCTGGCGAGCTCGGCGCTGGTCATGGGCAACCCTCTGCGATGTTTTCGCCATCGTGCACCGGCCCGGTGAATCGACCATGACAAGCGCAAGTCAGTCGTGTGACAACGCATCCTGGCGACGTCGGTGTAGACTGGCGACCACTGCGGAGACTGCCTGCCATGCGACCGATCCTCACCCTGCGTCACTACACCCGCGAGCTGATCGTGCACAGCCACGACCACGCACAATTGGTATTCGGGCTTTCCGGTGCGCTGGATTTCGAAGTCGAAGGTTGTGGCAGCCAAGTGCGCCAGCAGAGTTTTGTGGTGATCCCCTCCGGCGCCCATCACGCTTGTGGCAGCCCCAGCGGTAGCCGGTGTCTGGTGCTGGATGTTCCCGACGGAGGATGGCTGACGGACTCGCTCGGTGAGCATGCCGACGCCAGTCGCCGCTTGCTCGATCAGCCGGGCCGGTTGTCGCTGGATGCGGGGCAAAGCCAGTTGGTCAGTTGGCTGGCAAACAGCCCGGTCGCCGATCCGTTGATTGCGCAGCAAGGCGCGGTGTTGCTGCTGGCCAGTCTGAACCACGCGCGGCCTGCCGAACTCGCTGCCCGCCGCCTGCCTTATGCCGCGCTGGATGCGCATATCGAGCAATACGCCGCTTATCCGCTGCAAGTCGCCGATCTTGCGCGGGTCGCCGGGTTGTCCAGCGCACGTCTGCACGCACGCTTTATGGCCGAATGCGGGCAGACGCCGATGGACTACATTCGCAGTCGGCGCCTGCATCTGGCGGTGCAATGGTTGCGCGACACGCCGCTGCCGATCGGCGAAATCGCCAGCCGCGTCGGCTATGCCTCGCAGAGTGCGTTTTCTGCTGCGGTGCTGCGTGAGTTCGGCGCGTCTCCGCGTCAGTTGCGCCGCGATTCCTGCGACAAAAGTCGCTAGCCTGCCGACAGATTTGCCGGGCAATCCGCGGTTCAATGCAATAGCTGCCGCAGATGATTGATCGTTCCCACGCTCCTGCGTGGGAACGATCAAAGTCCCACGTATTTGAGATAAAAGGATTGCAATGACTCCGCGTACCGCCCTCGGCGCTCTGCACATTGGCGCTTTGATGTTTGGCCTGACCGGTGTGTTCGGCAAACTCGCTGCCGCCTCGCCCGCGGTGATCGTCTTCGGTCGCGCCGCGTTCGCCGTACTCGCCCTCGCCTTCTTTGCCCGGTTCGCCAGTCAGCACGGCTGGCGGAAACTGCAGGCGCTCGATTGGCGTCGCCTCGCGCTCAGCGGCGTATTGCTGGCCGGGCACTGGGTGAGTTTTTTCCTCTCGGTGAAAGTTGCCGGCGTGGCCATCGCGACGTTGGGCTTCGCCAGTTTTCCGGCATTCACGGTGATTCTCGAAGGGCTGATCTTTCGCGAACGCATCCGCGCCAACGAGATGCTGCTGGTGCTGCTGGTCAGTGTTGGCCTGATTCTGGTCACCCCGGCCTTCGATCTGGGCAGTGGCGCGACCATCGGTCTGCTCTGGTCGGTACTGTCGGGCCTGCTGTTTTCGCTGTTGTCGCTGACCAACCGCGCCAGTTCCGGACGGATTCCAGCGGTGCAGGCGGCGTTGTGCCAGAACGTCGTGGTGGCGCTGTGTCTGCTGCCGGTCGCGGCGCCGCAACTGAGCGCAGTGCGCGCGCTGGACTGGTTTTGGATCGCCCTGCTCGGGGTGTTCTGCACCGGGGTTGCGCATAGTCTGTTCGTTGCCAGTCTGGCGGTGATCAAGGCGCGCACGGCGGCGGTGGTGTTCGCCATGGAGCCGGTCTACGGCATCACCATCGCCTGGCTGCTGTTCGATGAGAACCCGACGCCGAGAATGCTGCTGGGCGGTACGCTGATCATTGTTGCCATCGTCGTCTCAGCGCGGATGTCCGGGCATGCCGAGAAGAAAGCCGTCGCTGCCGAGGCCGCCTCTCACTGAGTGCGGTCGTTGTGGCCGAGGTCGCGTTGCGGATCGATCCGGTCGCGGACCCGCTGCTTGAGCACCTTGGCCTCGGGAAAACCGCCGTCGGCCTTGCGCTCCCAGATCTGCACACCATCGCAACTGATGTGGAATATCCCGCCGGTGCCCGGCACCAGTGACACTTTGCCGAGATCGTCGCCGAAGGTGCTGAGAAGTTCCTGCGCCAGCCACGCGGCGCGCAGCAGCCATTGGCATTGCGTGCAATAAGTGATGACAACTTCTGCTTTTGCGACAGTCATGTTCGCTGAAACTCCTGAGACAGAGGGCGCCGCTATAATAGCCGGCTTTATCGCTTGCCCCGAGACTCACAATGCGCCGTCTGCTGTTCTGCCTGCTGCTTGGTTTCCTGCCCCTGTTCGTTCATGCCAGCGAAGCGCCGCGACCGAAAATCGGTCTGGTGCTGTCCGGCGGCGCGGCACGCGGGCTGGCGCACATCGGCGTGCTCAAGGCCCTGGAAGAACAGGGCATCAAGATCGACGCGATCGCCGGCACCAGCATGGGCGCCGTCGTGGGCGGCTTGTACGCCTCGGGCTACAAGGTCGATGAGCTGGAAAAACTCGCCTTGAGCATCGATTGGCAAGCGGCGCTGTCCGACGCGCCACCGCGTGAAGACGTGCCGTTCCGGCGCAAACAGGACGACCGTGATTTTCTGGTCAAACAGAAACTCAGCTTCCGCGACGACGGCAGCCTCGGCCTGCCGCTGGGGGTGATCCAGGGCCAGAACCTGGCGCTGCTGCTGGAAAGCCTGCTGGCGCATACCAGTGATACCCGCGACTTCGACAAGCTGCCAATCCCCTTCCGCGCTGTCGCCACCGACATTGCCAATGGCGAAAAAGTGGTGTTTCGCAAAGGTCATTTGCCCCAGGTGATCCGCGCCAGCATGTCGATCCCGGCGGTGTTCGCCCCGGTCGAACTCGACGGCCGGCTGCTCGTGGACGGCGGCATGACCGACAACATTCCGCTCGATGTCGCGCGGCAAATGGGCGTCGACGTAGCCATCGTGGTCGACATCGGTACGCCGCTGCGCAATCGCAAGCAACTGGCCACGGTGGTCGACGTGCTGAATCAGTCGATCACCCTGATGACCCGCAGCAACTCCGAAGAACAACTGGCTGCGCTGAAAGCCACCGATGTACTGATCCAGCCGGCACTGGCCGCCTACGGCGTGACCGATTTCGGCAAGACGCAGGAGATGATCGACGCCGGTTATCGCGCGACGCGCATCCTCGACAAGCGCCTCGCCGTGCTCAAACCCACGCAATCCCAGGACGCCGAACTCAACGCTGCGCGCTCACCCGGCCAGCGCACGCCGATCATCACCGCGATCCGCGTCGAGAACGACTCGAAAGTCGATGACGATGTGATCCGCTATTACATCCGCCAGCACATCGGTGAGCCGCTGGACCTGGGCCGTCTGCACTCGGACATGGGCACGCTGTACGGCCTCGACTATTTCGAACAGGTGCAATACCGCGTGGTGCACAAGGGCGACGATCACACCCTCGTGATCAGCGCCCGCGGCAAACGCAGCGGTACCGATTATTTGCGCGTTGGCCTCAACCTGTCGGACGACATGCGCGGTGACAGCGCCTTCAATCTCGGCGCCAGCTACCGCGTCAATGGCATCAACCGCCTCGGCGCGGAATGGCTGACCCGCGCGCAGATCGGCGATAAACAGGAGCTGTACAGCGAGTTCTATCAACCGCTGGACGTTGGCTCGCGGTATTTCGTCGCGCCGTACGCGTCGTTCGAAGCGCAGAACGTCGATTCGGTGCTGGATAACGACCCGATCGCGCAATATCGCGTCGAGCGCTACGGTTTTGGCCTCAACCTGGGGCGCCAGATCGGCAACAACGGCGAAGTGCGCTTCGGCGTCGGCGAAGCCTGGGGCAAGGCCGATGTGCGAATTGGTGATCAGGATCTGCCGAGTGAAAACTTCAACGAAGGTTTCTATGCGCTGAAGTATTCCTACGATTCGCTGGATAACGTCTATTTCCCCCACGAGGGCAAGGACATCAGCCTGACCCTGGTGCAGTACGAGCCGGGGCTCGGTTCGGATACGCGTTATCGGCAGTGGGATTTCAAGATCGATAAAGCCATGAGCCATGGGCCGGACACGCTGATCCTCGGCGGGCGCTATGGACGCACGCTCAACGACGCCAATGTGGTGACGTCGAGCTTCCTGCTTGGCGGTGCGCGGCAGCTGTCGGGCTTCCGCGAAGACGCGATTTCCGGGCAGAACATCAGCCTGATGCGCGCGGTGTTCTACCGTCGCCTGACGCCTCGCGCCTATCTGCCGCTGGACTTCCCGTTGTATGCCGGCGCCTCGCTGGAACGCGGTCGGGCGTGGAACAACGACAATGAATTCGACAGCGGCTACATCAATGCGGCCAGCGTGTTCATTGGTTTTGATACGCCACTGGGGCCGTTGAATTTCAGTTATGGCTTGAATGATGCGGATGAGCAGGCGGTGTATCTGAATCTGGGGCAGACGTTCTAGTGGTTTGGTCTGACAATCCGCTATCGCGAGCAGGCTCACTCCTACAGGGGAATGCATTCCACATGCAGGAGTGAGCCTGCTCGCGATGGCGGAGTCAGCCGCACCACAAACAGGTCAGAGATCAGCGAATTCCCGCCAACAACGTGCGTGCGGTTTGCTTCAGCGGTTCATCGCCCTCTTTGAGCAATTCATTGAGCAGTGCGATTGCACTGTCGATGTCGCCGTCGTCGATGCAGGTTTGCGCCTGCTCCAGCTTCTGCGAGGCACCAGGTTCAGGCGCCTGCAGATCCAGCGGTTCGAGCACTATCGAAGGCTTCGGATCAGCGAACTCATTGAGAAAATCATCGTCCAGCGGCTGTGCATCCGGTTCGGGAATCCACTCAAGCTCCGCTTCTTCCCCGGTCGTAGGTTCGGGCAGCTCGAAATCCTGAGGCAGTACTTCCAGCCCTGCGCCGAGGTCGGCGTTCTCGATTGACGGTGCCTGGCGGGTGTCTTCAAGGTCCCAACTGGACTCCATCGACAATTCGCCCAGCTTCAGTTCGAAGTCATGCTCGGGCGGCGATTGTTCAGCTACCACAGGCGCGGCTCCGACAATCGGCAATACAGGTGCCAGCGGCGCGGCGTTGATCAGTTTCGGATGGCGCGCGCGCGTTTCGCGTAACGGCTGTTCGTCCACACCGAGTTCGCGCAAGTGATTTTCCTGCTCTTGATACGCGGCGCTATCGCCCTGACGCCCGAGCACTTCGAGCAATTGCAGGCCGAGGTCAAGGCGTTCAGGCTCCTTGTGCAGGGCATCACGCAAGAGTCCCGCCGCTTCGTTGAGCCGGCCATAGGCGAGATAGATCCCCACGGCCTCCAGCACATCTCCGGCTGTCGGCTCTTCGCGGTGATCGGCGTTGACTTGAGTTGCGACAGGCTCGGCAGCTTCCATCGCGTCGGCTGGCGGCTCGGCAAGGGGTGCCATCTGCGGCAGCGGTTCGCCGTCTCGTCGCCGCTGTTGACGATGCTTGCGCACGAACAGCGCCGCCAAAGCGCCGAGCAGGAGCATCAGTGCGCCAAGCAAGGGCCAGTTCAAACCGTCTTCGGCAGGCTCGACCGGCGTGACCGCTGGTGCGGGCGTGGGCGCGATAACGGTGGGCGGTGGGGCTTTTTGCAGCTCGGCCAAGCGCGTCTGCAGGTCAGTGACCTGCTTCTTGCCGTCAGCAATCTGTATATCCTGCGCTTGCACCTTCGCGTTCAATTCGTCGACGGTTTTCTGCAACTGCTGGTTCAGCAATTCGCTGGCGGCCAATTGCTCTTTGCTGTCATCGATCGGTGCTGGCGCTGCCGCAGGCGCCGTCTCGCGCTTGCCTTGAGCGGCCTGTGGCGCCGCGGTAACGGGCTCAACGGTAGGAAATGCCGAGGCTTGTGCACGGGGGTCCGGCTCATCGGTCGCCGGCACGATACCCGGCGAACCCGGTGGGTCGATCAGCACGGTGTATTCACGCAGCAAACGCCCATTGGGCTGGTTGAGCTGCACGAGGAAATTCAGAAAGGGTTCGTTGACCGGTTTGCTTGAGGTCACCCGGATCATCTGGCGCTGACCACGCAGGATCGGAATGAACTTGAGGTCATTGAGAAAGAACACTCGCTCGACCCCGGCCTGAGCGAACTCGTCCGCGGTGGCGAGGCTCACCGCCAGATCGTTTTGCGTCAACCCACCGACGTCAACCAGGGCGATGTCGGCCTTGAGCGGCTGATTGAGGGCTGAGTGAACGGTGATGTCACCCAGCCCCAACGCCATCGACCAGGCCGAATGACTGAATACGCCAGCGACCAGCAGCCATTTGGCGCCACTGCGCAGTACCACGTGCCGACTTGCGAGCATGAGCATCCCTTAAATAAGCAAAACCGACTTCTATGCGTTCGCACATCCGGTACGAACACGATATTGCCCAGTAGTTCTTATAGTCGGCTCAGCGCGATCTCTCCAAGAATCGGCACGTGGATGTGCCTCAAGACTTTTCCAGGTTGCCCAGAATGTGCGCGTGAACGCGCATGCACACCTTCAGGTCCGCCTCGTCGACGCCATCGAACAACTCGCGTCGCAGTTGCGTGGCAATGGTTTCGATTTGTTCGATCAACGGCAGGGCCGGTGCGCAGAGGACGATTTTTTTCGCCCGGCGGTCTTCCATCACCGATTGACGTTGCACCAGGCCTTGGGTTTCCAGACTATCGAGCAAGCGCGCCAACGTCGGCCCTTCCACTCCAACGCTCTGCGCCAGCTCACGTTGGGTCGGTGCCTCTTCGAACCGTGCCAGGTGCAGCAGCACCAGCCAGCGCGCCTGGGACAGCCCCAGCCCGGCCAGTCGACGGTCAAGTTCGGCACGCCAGCCACGGGACATATGGGCCAGTTGCATGCCAAAGCGGTGTTGATCGGTTAACGGCATAAAACACTCACGGATAGACTGAAAATACGGAAAATCTAATTATTAGTCAGCTAAGCATGGGCGGCAGTTATAGGCAAGTGGCGGTCTGTACTGAATCGTTACAACTGCTTGAAGATCAAAAGCCCCTCACCCTAGCCCTCTCCCAGAGGGAGAGGGGACCGATACGGGGATGCTTCAGAAATTCGCCGATCTGGCAAAGCTTTGCTGAATCCATAATCGACTCGAGCGTTCAGGTCGATGTATGACGCCAGACATCGCGGTCGGCCCCCTCTCCCTCTGGGAGAGGGCTGGGGTGAGGGATGAGGGGTAAGGGGCCTGATTACATCTCGAATTCAGACTGCAACGCAGCCCGCACGCAATAAAGCACACCTTCCGGAACCCGCCCGGCAAACAGCTCTGCCACCTCGGCAACCGACGGCAATTCGCCCTCCCCATCAAGAAACGCGTCCTGCACCTCACCCATCAGCTCTTCCGGCAGATCCAGCGCCTGCTCGAGTGACAACTGCTGCTTGCCGATCGCTTCGGCGAGCATCGTGTAGACGTTCTTCTCCGAGCACTGCAACTGCCCGGCAATCTGCAATGGCGTCATGCCGGCGCGGGCCAGGGTGATCAGTTCGTGGCGTACGTCGGCGACCGGTTTCGGCGCCTCGGCCGCGCCGCCGAGCACTTCGAGGAAGGCATCGCCGTAGCGTTCCAGCTTGCGCGCGCCGACGCCGCTGACCCGGGCCATTTCCGCCAGCGAGGTGGGCTGGCTGCGGAGCATTTCCAGCAAGGTCGAATCGGGGAAGATGACGTACGGCGGCACGCCATGTTCTTCGGCCAGTTTGCGCCGCAGCGCGCGCAGGGCTTCCCACTGTTCGCGCTCTTCGCCGCGCACCAGTTGGCTGGCCGGGCTCTTGCTGGCGGTTTTGGCGGTGGCTTGCGGTTTGAGATCGCGACGCAGCTCCAGCGTCACTTCGCCCTTGAGCAACGGCCGGCAACTGTCGTTCAAGCGCAGACCGCCATAACCCTCGTGATCGACATCCGCCAGACCGCGCGCCACCAACTGGCGGTACAGCGAGCGCCAATCGCTCTCGCTCAGGGCCTTGCCGACCCCGTACACCGACAGATGCTGGTGACCGAAACTGCGGACTTTCTCGTTGTCCTTGCCCAGTAGGACATCGACCAGATGCCCGACGCCGTAGCGCTGACCAGTGCGGAAAATCGCCGACAACGCCTGACGCGCCGGCTCGGTGGCGTCCCAGGTCTGCACGCCATCGACGCAGTTGTCGCAATGCCCGCACGGCTCGGGCATGTCTTCGTCGAAATAGGCCAGCAGAGTCTGACGCCGGCAGCGGGTTTCCTCGCACAGCGAAAGCATGGCGTCGAGCTTGTGCTGCTCCAGACGCTTGTGCCGTTCGTCGCCTTCGGAGTTCTGCAGCAGTTGCTTGAGCATCACCACGTCTTGCAGACCGTAGGCCATCCACGCATCCGCCGGCAAACCGTCACGGCCGCCGCGACCGGTTTCCTGGTAATAGGCCTCAAGGGATTTCGGCAGGTCGAGGTGCGCGACGAAACGCACGTTGGGCTTGTCGATGCCCATGCCGAACGCCACCGTAGCGACCATGATCAGGCCTTCCTCGTTGAGGAAGCGCTTCTGGTGATAGGCGCGCAGATCATTGGGCAGACCGGCGTGATACGGCAGCGCCGGGAAGCCTTGCTCGCTGAGGAATGCAGCAACTTCCTCGACTTTCTTGCGTGACAGGCAATAAACGATACCGGCATCGCTGCGCCGCTCGGCAAGGAACGCCAGCAATTGCTTGCGCGGCTGCTCCTTGGGCACGATGCGATAGAAGATGTTCGGACGGTCGAAGCTCGACAGGAAGCGTTCGGCGTTCTGCAGGTGCAAGCGATCGACAATCTCTTCGCGGGTGCGCTTGTCGGCGGTGGCAGTGAGGGCGATGCGCGGAACGTTAGGGAACAGCTCCGCCAATTGGCCGAGTTGCAGGTATTCGCGGCGGAAATCGTGGCCCCACTGCGACACGCAGTGCGCTTCGTCGATGGCGAACAGGGCAATTTCCAGGCTTTGCAGGAACGCCAGCATGCGCGGCTGGACCAGACGCTCGGGCGCCAGATAGAGCATCTTCACTTCGCCGCGTTTGATCCGCGCGGCGAGATCGCGTTGTTGCTCGGCGCTCAGGGTCGAGTTCAGCGCAGCGGCCGCCACACCCAGTTCTTCGAGCGTGGCAACCTGATCGTCCATCAGCGCGATCAGCGGCGACACCACCACCGCCAGGCCGTCGCGCAGCAGCGCCGGGACCTGGAAGCACAGGGACTTGCCGCCACCGGTAGGCATCAGGACCAGCGCATCACCGCCGCTGGCCACACGCTCAATGATTGCACCCTGACGGCCACGGAAACTATCGTAGCCGAAGATGTCCTTGAGGACGCGTTGAGCCTGTTCGAGCATAAAAACTCCAAAAATCTACCGGTACATCCCTGCTCAGGCTGAGTCAGAACAGCCGCGACTGCTTAAACAAAAGGTAAGAAGCCGTTGCATGGCCAGCAAGATGCGGGCAGGGAGCGCAAAACGCGGCAGTATACCCGAGGCCTCTCCTGCGCAGGGTGCCGCTGATAAGACACTGCCCATTGTGCCTTTCACGGATCCTGCAGGAGTGAGCCTGCTCGCGATGCCGGTGGCATATCCGGCAATAACGTGCCTGATCCACCGCTATCGCGAGCAGGCTCACTCCTGCAGGGTTTTGTGTAACTGGCGGCAAATCTGCCAGGCGGCTGGCTTGAGCGCGCAAGAAGGCCTAGAATTCCCGCATTGTTTATTCCCCAAGGTAGCCCCGTAATGTCCTTCGCTGAGCAACTGACCCGCCTGCAAGTCTTCCTTGACGCCGACGAGCTGCACGACGAGGCGCTGGATTATGTGGCCGCCCACGGTTACCTGACCGCGCTGTCGATCTGCTCCGAGGATGTGCCGGAGCGTGAATGGATCGACGCCCTGTTCGCTGAAGAGCCGCACTACAGCAGCGAAGCCCAGCGCGAAGAGATCGAAGCCACGCTGATCGGCCTCAAGGCGCACATCGCCCGTCAACTGGCGTCCGATGAAGAATTCGAACTGCCTTGCGAACTGGACCTCGGTGATGAGCCGGACGATTCCGAACTGCGCGGCTGGTGCATCGGTTTCATGGAAGGTGTGTTCCTGCGTGAAGCCGCCTGGTTCGAAACCGCCGAGGAAGAAGTCAGCGAAATGCTCCTGCCGATCATGGTCGGTTCTGGTCTGTTCGACGAACAGCCGGAATTCGAAGACATCGCCAAGGACGCCAATCTGATGGACGACATGATCGTACAGATCCCGGAAGCCCTGACCGCGCTGTACCTGCTGTGCCACGCGCCCGACGAAAAACCGGCCATCCTCAAGCCACGTCACCACTAAGATCCGGCCTATGGAAAATCCCATAGGCAACCGCTCCCTGATGTTGCGCTACATCCTGCTGGCCGTCGGCTGGCTCAGCGTGGCATTGGGGGTGATCGGCATTTTCCTGCCGGTCCTGCCCACCACCCCTTTCCTCCTGCTGGCCGCGGCCTGCTTTGCGCGCAGCTCTCCGCGTTTCTACCAATGGCTGGTCGAGCACCCACGGCTCGGGCCATGGATTCGCGATTATCTCGACGGCAACGGTATTCCGCTCAAGGCCAAGGTCTACGCGATCGGGCTGATGTGGGCGAGCATTCTGTTTTCATGCTACCTGGTGCCGCTGCTGTGGGCACGCGGGTTCATGTTGACCAGTGCGGTGCTGGTGACGGTTTATATTCTGCGGCAGAAGACGTTGCGCAAAACGTGAATCACAACGCGTCATTAATGTTGCCATTCATCCGAAACACGCCGCGACCTGTCAGAGTTGACAGTAGGCAATCCAAAACTTCCCGGTTTTAATCCTTCGTCAACGGTGCCCGTTTCTATAGGCATCTCTTACGAAGGTGCATAGATATGAACAGTACGGTCGCCCCGTCAGAATCCTCGTCGAATGAGCAAGTTCAGATATTCCCTCCGCCACCCGACGGTATAGGGGTGTTAAGTCTTTCGCCGTTTTACATCACAAACCATAAACCGCAGCCGAACGGGGCGATGGGTATCAACGTAGCCATGGCGAAGGGCGACATTAGCGGATTACTCGCCTGGATTTTTCCTTACCTGGATATGAGTAGCGGCGACATTATTTACGTTCACCTTGATCCCCATCCACTTCCAGTCGCTGAAATCGAGGTAACTGGCGCACACTTCAACGATCAGGGGGTGGCACAGCTAATCTCTTTCTACATTTCGCTGGATGACCTGGAGTTCAGCTTCCCGCCAAATTCGCTGAACAGCTTGAAGGGAAAGATTGTTGTAAAACGTTTGAGTGGTAACTCGAACGAGTCCCCAACTGTAGAGGTGCTTTATAAATATCCGCCACCCGGCCCACAGGATCCCGATGCCAGTAGTGCAAAAAATGAGGCGATGACCAAGCCGATAGTCGCGGATCTGGTTATCGACCAGACCGTTATTGAAAATGGTACGTGGGTGGGGATTGCGCAATATCCCAATCAATGCATCGGCGACAAAGTCACAGTGGCCTTTGGACCTTTGCTCATCGAAACGACAATTTCCTCACTTGGAGACGTCTTAATTGAAATCACGACTAAAGATCTGAGCAAACTCGCGAAGACCGACAATTTGCCGGTAAGCTGGTCGGTGCATGATATTGTAGAAAACTACAGCAAGTGGTCACCTTCCACCCACCTGAAGGTGATACCAGGCGTTTTTTTGCTGGCGGCCCCTTTCTGGGATGATGCCGATACAAAAAACGTTCTGAATCACGACTTGCTGCAGGATTTGGGCACGACAGTGACCGCGAGCGCTGTCTTTGACATCGGAGACCGGATCGACCTGACACTAGAGGGGCATACAGGTACTGCTGAAGCTATTATCTATACCGACAGCAAGACGCGGATCAAATCTGGCAGAACAGAGATTTTCGATATACCAAATGAATTCATCCGAAACGCAATCGGCGGGGATTTGATTGCATCCTTTACCGTGACTAACGGCCCCGACCCCCAGCAATCGAAACCCGCTCATGCACTGGTCACTGGCACATCCAGCCCGTTGGGTTTGCCCACTGTCACCCCACGGACTACCGATGGTGAGATACCGGAAGATGCGCCTTTGGTGTCGGTGGAGTTTGCCAGGTTCTGGCCTTTGAAACCGAATGCCACAGCCCTTTGTTACTGGCAAACCCTTAGCGAAGCGGGCACGACGATTCTTCACATTTTTCAACAAATCATTATTGACGAGAAACTGCCGATTACCTTCCAGATTGAGGGAAAGTTCGTCGCCCCATACGCCGATAGCCCTTTGTGGGTGAAATGTGAAATCAAAAACTCCGGGAAGGCCACAGTGTCATCCGACCTGCTGAAACTGCAGATCAGTGCAAAGAAAGTCATCAAGATCAATGCACCGACACAAGTGCCCCAAGGACCGATTGACCCGCTGGAAGGCAGTCCGCTCATGCGGGCGGAATATCTGGGAGCTCAAGACGGTCAGATGGGCCGGCTGAGGCAGCAAAATGCCTCACCCGGCGCCCCTGCCTTCCCACGACTGCCATTCAACAATAACAAACGTATCAATTGGCTACTTGGACGCGATTTCCTGCTTCGTCATCAAGGAGAGGAAATCAGCCTCTTCTGGAACTTGTGGAGCAATGGAGAAAGAATCGCCTCCTCACCGACGACGAAGGTCGCGATTGCTGCCGTGCCGTCGGAAGACCCTCGTTTTCCGACAATAACCGTAGCGAATGTAACAACGTCCGAACTGGAAGTTAAAAATCTTCAAGCCGCTGACGTGTTTGTAGTGCCTGCATGGCTCCATCAAAATACCACCCATCTTGTCTGGGTGACGCTGGAGGGCACTAATGAAGCCGGTAATAAAGTGATATCGGAATACGTCGTCGGCATGCGAGTCACCTCTAGCGAGGGCTATGAACATCCACTACCGCTCGAATGGCTTCAAACGCTCAAGCACCTGTCCGAGTTGACTATCTCATTCTGGGTTAGCTTTTCAGGTCTGCCTGAAGAAAGGTCCAAAGTTAAATTTCCAACCCGAAAATACCTTGTTAAATCGACATTGCCACTGTCGATGGATACAACACCAATGCCGCTGTCGGCATTCGCCATCAAATACCCTTCATGGCCTGTGTATGGTTCGATTCCAGGTAATGTCGCCACAAGGTCTCCAGTGGGCGGAACCGGGCCCTACATTTTTGCCTCCAGCGCACCTGGAATCGTCTCTGTAACTCAAGCTGGAGTCGTGACTGGAAACCGCAATGGCACCGCCATCATCACTGTAACGGACCAAAACCGTGAGTCCCTGTCCTACACCGTTAACGTCAGCAATGTGTATTACTTGGCGATCAATGACACCAGCATGAATCACGATCAAGCCGTCAAATGGATGTCTTCGCTCCGTGGTTTCCCGGTTTCAACCGCAGCCGTCAATGCTTTGATCACGGTTTATGGGCGTATGCCGATTTATAAACATTACTGGTTATGTGAAAGGGGATGGTGTCAGGGCATCTCCGTAGGGTTCGCGTTTTTTCACCACGAGTACAGAGGTCTTTCTTGCGTAAATGCTGAAGCCAACTGGGCAGGAGCATGGTGTCTGTTGTCGACCTGAGTCTCTGGGCGACCTTTGCGGAGTC
>NZ_JBUDGD010000075.1:0-21396 GCF_055484735.1 Pseudomonas sp. 15C
CCCGGAGCGAAGGGACCCGAGCCTGCGAGGGCCGTACGTAGGAGCAAGCGTTTTTTTGCTTACTTTTTTTAGGCGTTTGTAAAAAAAGTGAGTCGCCGTAAGGGCGAAACCCTAAGCAGCCGTTACCGCAGCAACGGATATACACCAAAACAACCAATAACCGCCCACAAAAAAATGCCCCAATCTCTCGATCAGGGCACTCTCTTACAGCTTGCAGCTTGCAGCTAAAAACCGCTCTTTAGTGCGAAACCGCCCCACTCGCCCCCAACCCAGTCTGCGAACGCACAAACTGCGGGAAGAACAGCGCCCGCTCGTTGTCCGCCGCCGCCGACTTGTCAGTGATCGAGAAGAACCAGATCCCGATAAAGGCAATGATCATCGAAAACAGCGCCGGGTACTCGTAAGGGAAGATCGCCTTCTCATGATGCAGAATCTGCACCCAGATGGTCGGGCCAAGAATCATCAGACCCACCGCACTGATCAACCCCAACCAGCCGCCAATCATCGCACCGCGCGTGGTCAACTTCTTCCAGTACATCGAAAGCAACAGCACCGGGAAGTTGCAGCTCGCCGCGATCGAGAACGCCAGGCCGACCATGAACGCAATGTTCTGGCTTTCGAACAGAATGCCCAGACCGATCGCCAACACCGCCAGAGCGATGGTGGTGATCTTCGACACGCGAATCTCATCCTTCTCGTTGGCCTTGCCCTTCTTGATCACACTGGCATACAGGTCATGGGACACCGCCGAAGCACCCGCCAGCGTCAGGCCAGCCACCACAGCGAGAATGGTTGCGAACGCTACCGCCGAGATGAAGCCAAGGAAGATGCTGCCCCCGACCGCGTTGGCCAGGTGCACCGCCGCCATGTTGTTGCCACCGAGCAAGGCGCCCGCTGCATCTTTAAAGGCAGGGTTGGTGCTGACCAGCAGGATCGCGCCAAAGCCGATGATGAAGGTCAGGATGTAGAAGTAGCCGATGAAACCGGTGGCATAGAGCACGCTCTTGCGGGCTTCTTTCGCGTCACTCACGGTGAAGAAGCGCATCAGAATGTGCGGCAGGCCAGCGGTGCCGAACATCAGCGCCAGACCCAGCGAGAACGCCGAAATCGGATCCTTGACCAGACCGCCCGGGCTCATGATCGCTTCGCCCTTGGCGTGAACCTTGATCGCTTCGGAGAACAGCGTGTTGAAATCGAAGCCAACGTGCTTCATGACCATCAGCGCCATGAACGAGGCACCAGACAGCAGCAGCACAGCCTTGATGATCTGCACCCAAGTGGTCGCCAGCATGCCGCCGAACAGCACGTACATGCACATCAGCACACCGACCAGGATCACCGCAACGTGATAATCAAGGCCGAACAGCAGCTGGATCAGCTTGCCGGCACCGACCATTTGCGCGATCAGGTAGAACGCCACCACCACCAGCGAACCGCAGGCCGACAGGGTGCGAATCTGGGTTTGCCCAAGGCGATAGGACGCCACATCGGCAAAGGTGTATTTACCCAGGTTCCGCAGACGCTCGGCGATCAGGAACAGAATGATCGGCCAGCCCACCAGGAAGCCGATCGAGTAGATCAGGCCATCGTAGCCGGAGGTGAACACCAGCGCGGAAATCCCCAAAAAGGACGCCGCCGACATGTAGTCACCGGCAATCGCCAGACCGTTCTGGAAACCGGTGATCTTGCCGCCCGCCGCGTAATAATCGGCGGCCGAGTTGTTTTTCTTCGAAGCCCAGTAGGTGATGTACAGCGTCGCGCCGACGAAAGCCACGAACATCAGGATCGCCGGGATGTTCAGCGGTTGTTTGGCCACGGCACCGGTCAGGGCATCAGCGGCCCAGGCGCCGGGCGCGAACGCGGCAACGCTTAATAAAGCAAGTAGACGCCGGATCATTGCTGAGCCTCCTTGAGAATCGCATTGTTCAGGTCGTCGAACTCGCCATTGGCGCGGCGCACGTAAATGCCGGTCAGGACGAAGGCCGAAAGGATCAGGCCGACACCGATCGGGATGCCCCAGGTAATCGAAGATTCCGGACTGAGTTTCGCCCCGAGCACATGCGGCCCGTACGCGATCAGCAGGATGAATGCGGAGTACAGCCCAAGCATGATTGCCGAGAGAATCCAGGCGAATCGTTCCCTTTTCTTGACCAGCTCCTTGAATCGGGGACTGTTTTGAATCGAGAGGTAAATGCTGTCGTTCATTGTTTTTATCCTCGCAGCACAGATTATTGTTGGAACGTAGCTAATGTATGCGGCTGCGAGAGAGGTTCCAGACGACCTTAGTAGTAGATGGCCATGACGTATTCGCCATTTTCAAGCAAACACAAAAACCTGTGGGAGCTGGCTTGCCAGCGATGGCGTCGTTTCAGTCAACTGATTAGTCAACTGACAGATCGCTATCGCGGGCAAGCCCGCTCCCACAGGGTTTGCGGTGATCCGAAGCTATTTGCGGTTATTTGGTCCAGTCAGCCACACGATCCGGGTGTTTGGCCACCCAATCCTTGGCCGCTGCATCAGGCTTGGCACCATCCTGGATCGCCAGCATGACTTCGCCGATTTCGTCTTTCGACGCCCACTGGAAGTTCTTCAGGAATTTCGCCACTTCAGGGGCCTTGGCTTCGAGGCCTTTGCTGCCGATGCTGTTGACGGTTTCAGCCTGGCCATACACACCTTTCGGGTCGTCGAGGAAGCGCAGTTTCCACTTGGCGAACATCCAGTGCGGCACCCAACCGGTGACGGCGATGGACTCGTTTTTCTTCTCGGCGCGGGTCAGCTCGGCAATCATGCCGGCGCCGGAACTGGCCTTGAGGCTGTACTTGTCGAGACCGTAATCCTTGATCGCCTGGTCGGTCTTGAGCATCACGCCTGAACCGGCATCGATGCCGACGATGCGGTTCTTGAAAGTGTCATCGGTTTTCAGGTCTTCAATCGATTTGGCTTTGACGTACTCCGGCACGATCAGGCCGATTTTTGCATCCTTGAAGTTCGGGCCGTAATCGACGACCTGATCCTTGTTCTTGGTCCAGTAGTCGCCGTGGGTCACCGGCAGCCAGGCCGAGAGCATGGCGTCGAGCTTACCGGTCGCCACGCCTTGCCACATGATCCCGGTGGCAACGGCTTGCAGCTTCACGTCGTAACCGAGTTTCTGCTTGATCACTTCGGCCGCCACATGGGTGGTCGCGACGCTGTCGGACCAGCCGTCAACGTAACCGATGTTCAGGGTCTGTTTTTCAGCGTTGGCGAAACTGGAACTCATCGCAAGCGCCAGCACGGCACCTGCGCCTAAAAGTCGTCGCATCTTCATCGTTTACTTCCCCGAAATGCTGCGCCCGACGGATGTCGGGCATCGTCAACGTATTGTTATGGCGCACGGCGCCCCCATCACGCCGGACCTCACACACCGAACATCAGCCGATTTTTCAAAAAGGGTACTGATGGTTCGATCATCAACCTCAAGCGGCCCGCGACCTGCTCTGTCAGCGACCTCAAGGCAACGAGAAACGACATCAGAACGCCATTAATCGCGCCTGAATAATTGACGCCAGACAATCCGCCCGAACTTTGCATGTCTCAATCATGCGGCTCACCAACCCCTCTATAAATGCAGGTAACATGCGTCGCTTTGCAGCCACTCGGCCTGACCATGACCGCGACGTCCCGTTTTCCTTTTCTGCCCTATCTGTTCGCCTGCCTGCTCGGCCTGTTTGCCCTCGGGGGCTTCTGGTTCGGGCTCGGCCAAGCGGTGATCCTGCCGGACGCGGCCACCCCGACGCACAAGCTGCAATGCGCCTCCTATACGCCGTTCGATAAAGACCAGTCGCCCTTCGACGTGCCGTTCAAGTTGCGCCCGGAGCGCATGGACGCTGACCTCGCGCTGCTGGCGACTCGCTTTGAGTGCATTCGGACCTATTCGATGACCGGCCTCGAAGCGCTGCCGGAGCTGGCGCGCAAGCACGGGCTGAAACTGATGATCGGCGCCTGGGTCAACAGCAACCCGGTGGATACCGAGCAGGAAGTCGAGCTGCTGATCAAATCGGCCAACGCCAACCCCGATGTGGTGACAGCGGTGATCGTCGGCAACGAGGCGCTGCTGCGCAAAGAGGTGACCGGCGCGCAACTGGCCCGGTTGATCAACAAGGTCAAAAGCCAGGTCAGGCAGCCGGTCACTTACGCCGATGTCTGGGACTTCTGGCTCAAGCACCCGGAAGTCGCGCCGGCGGTGGATTTCCTGACCATTCATTTACTGCCGTACTGGGAAGATGATCCGTCGAACATCGACGTGGCGCTGCAGCATGTCGCGGATGTCCGTCAGGTGTTCGGCAACAAGTTCGCACCCAAGGACGTGATGATCGGCGAAACCGGCTGGCCGAGCGAAGGCCGCCAGCGTGAGACTGCGGTGCCGAGCCGGGTCAACGAAGCGAAGTTCATTCGCGGGTTCGTGGCGATGGCCGAGAAGGAAGGCTGGCGATACAACCTGATCGAAGCCTTTGATCAACCGTGGAAACGCGGCAGCGAAGGCGCGGTCGGCGGCTATTGGGGCTTGTTCGATGCCGATCGCCAGGACAAGGGCGTGCTCGCCGGGCCGGTGAGCAATGTGCCGTACTGGAAGGAGTGGCTGGCGGTTAGTGGTTTGATTTTTCTCGGCACGCTGATGCTTGGCGGTCGCGTTCGGACCACGCGTTCGGCGCTGCTGTTACCGTTGCTGGGCGCCCTCGCCGCTTGCTCGATGAGCGCCTGGGGTGATCTGGCGCGAGTGACCACGCGGTTTGCCAGTGAATGGCTATGGGTCGGTTTGCTGACGCTGTTGAATCTTTTGGTGCTGGCGCACGCTGCGCTGACCTTGAGCGCGCGCGCGGGCTGGCGTGGGCGTGCTTTCGAATGGTTTGAGCGGCACGCTGGCTGGCTGGTCGCGGCCGCCGGTTTTGCTGCGGCGGTGATGATGCTGGAAATGGTCTTCGATCCGCGTTATCGCAGCTTTGCCAGCATGGCGTTCGTGCTGCCGGCGCTGGTTTATGTGTGCCGGCCGGTGAGCGTGCCGCGCAGGGAGATTGCCTTGCTGACCTTTATGGTGGGTGCGGGGATTGCGCCGCAGCTGTATCAGGAAGGGTTGTTGAATCAGCAGGCGTGGGGTTGGGCGTTGGTCAGTGTATTAATGGTGGCGGCGTTGTGGCGCTGCCTGCGGGTTCGCAACACTTAAGCTTCATTGGCTGAAATGTCCCATCGCGAGCAGGCTCACTCCTACAATTGGAATGCGTACCCCTTGTAGGAGTGAGCCTGCTCGCGATGACTGACTATCAGGCACTACGAGAGGATCTGACCAGGCGCAACCCGCCAATCACCACCGCAAACACCGCCAACGTCGTGTTGTACAACGCCAGCGCTGGCAAGCCGATCACCAGCGCCAGCACCGCCAGCCACCACCCTGCCCGTCCCGGCACAACGAAGCCGATCAGCGCCGCAGCGAGCGCCGCCCAGCCCAATACCTTGAAATGGATCATCAACCCAAGATTGGAGCGCACCACGCATTCCCATCGGCTGGCCTCGTCGACGCAGATGCCGACCCACTGGCCGTCTTCCATAAAGCCATAACGCGCGGCATAACTGGCAGCCAGCCACAACGGCAACAGCACGAGCAGCACAATCACGGGCGAGCGGCGGGACATGGAGCACTCCAATCTGTGGAAATCGGCGGCCAGCTTAATCTGCCGCCCTGCATACGCAAGCGCTAACAACACTTAACTGTTCATTCAGCCCGTGCAAAGTGTATCGTCCAGCTACTATTACTCCGAATTCCGCCTGTTTGGTGCCGCAGCATGGCACTTTGGCGCAAGCCCGGTGGTCATAGCCTGCGAACTTCATTCGGCACCTTCCTCTAAGGGATCTAGTCATGCTCCGTTCCTTGCGCTTCGCCGCGCTGTTCAGCGGCCTTATTTTGAGTGCGTCCGCACTGGCGGTGGATATCGACGCCGCCAGTTATGGCTACCCCCTGACCAATCCGTTCGAGGCGACCATTGCCACGACGCCGCCGGATTTGCGCCCTGAATTGCCGCTCGATGACGACATCAACCAGTCGGATCGCAGCGTCACCCTGCGCCCGGAACGCGAGTTCATTCTCCCGGACAATTTCTGGGCGGTGAAAAAGCTGACCTATCGCATTGCCACGCAAGACAAACCGGCACCGCTGATCTTCCTGATTGCCGGCACCGGTGCGCGTTTTGACAGCACGCTCAACGAATACCTGAAAAAGCTCTATTACAAAGCCGGCTATCACGTCGTGCAGTTGTCGTCGCCGACCAGCTTCGACTTCATCAGCGCCGCTTCGCGCTTCGCCACACCGGGCGTAACCAAGGAAGACGCCGAAGACATGTACCGGGTGATGCAGGCCGTGCGGGCGCAGAACCCGAAGCTGCCAGTGACCGAGTACTACCTCACCGGCTACAGCCTCGGCGCCCTCGATGCCGCCTTCGTCGCGCATCTGGATGAGACGCGCCGCAGCTTCAACTTCAAGAAAGTGCTGCTGCTCAATCCGCCGGTCAACCTCTATACCTCGGTGACCAACCTCGACAAGCTGGTGCAGACCGAGGTCAAAGGCATCAACAGCAGCACCACCTTTTACGAACTGGTGCTGACCAAGCTGACCCGCTACTTCCAGCAAAAAGGTTACATCGACCTCAATGACGCACTGCTCTACGACTTCCAACAGTCCAAGCAGCACCTGACCAATGAGCAGATGGCGATGCTGATCGGCACCTCGTTCCGCTTCTCGGCAGCCGACATCGCGTTCACTTCCGACCTGATCAACCGTCGCGGCCTGATCACGCCGCCAAAATTCCCGATCACCGAAGGCACCAGTCTCACGCCGTTCCTCAAGCGTGCACTGCAATGCGATTTCGATTGCTACATCACCGAGCAGGTCATTCCGATGTGGCGCGCGCGCACCGACGGCGGCAGCCTGCTGCAACTGATCGATCAGGTCAGCCTGTACGCGCTCAAGGATTACCTGCAAGCCAGCCCGAAAATTGCCGTGATGCACAACGCCGACGACGTGATCCTCGGCCCGGGCGACCTCGGTTTCCTGCGCAAGACCTTCGGTGATCGCCTGACCCTTTACCCACTGGGCGGCCACTGCGGCAACCTTAACTACCGCGTCAACAGCGACGCCATGCTGGAGTTCTTCCGTGGCTAAATATCTCCTGCTGATTACAGCGCTCCTCTGTGCAGGCGTGGCCCAGGCCGACAACAGCAAAGCCAACGCGCCGGTAGTGGTCGACAGCGACGGCTTCAAGGAACCGCTGACCAAACTGAAATTCAACCCGGGCCTGGACCAGCGCGAGTTCGAGCGCTCGACGCTCAACGCGCTGAACGTCTACGACCCGCTGGAGTCGTGGAACCGTCGGGTCTACCACTTCAACTATCGCTTCGACCAATGGGTGTTCCTGCCGGTGGTCGATGGCTACCGCTACATCACCCCAAGCTTCGTGCGCACCGGGGTGAGCAACTTCTTCAACAACCTCGGTGACGTGCCGAACCTGGTCAACAGTCTGTTGCAGTTCAAGGGCCAGCGTTCGATGGAAACCACCGCGCGCTTGCTGCTCAACACCACCATCGGCATCGCCGGTCTGTGGGACCCGGCCACCGCCATGGGCCTGCCGCGCCAGAGCGAAGATTTCGGTCAGACGTTGGGCTTCTACGGTGTACCGGGCGGTGCCTACTTCGTACTGCCGATCCTCGGGCCGTCGAACATCCGTGACACTGCGGGCCTCGCCGTGGACTACACCGCCGAATCGGCGATCAACTTCCTCAACGTCTCGGAAGTCAGCTCCAACCACCCGGAAGTCTGGGCCTTGCGTGCGGTCGACAAGCGCTACCAGACCAGCTTCCGCTACGGCCAGATGAACTCGCCGTTCGAGTATGAGAAGGTGCGTTACGTCTACACCGAGGCGCGCAAGCTGCAGGTGGCCGAGTAATTTCGGCGGGTACAAAAAAGGGCCATTCGATGCGAGTCGAATGGCCCTTTTTCATGACACAACACAAATCAAACTGTGGGAGCCAGCCTGCTGGCGATGAGGCCGTATCAGTTACAAAATTGACAACTGACAGACCGCAATCGCCAGCAGGCTGGCTCCCACAGGGGTCAGCGATCAGCCTTTAACGGCGCGCCAGAGCTTGCCCACGACAGTCACCACCGCCAACACCACCGCACCGGCAATGATCCCCGCGACACCATTAAGCAACATCGGCACCGCAAACCCGGCGCTGCCTGCCGCTGCGCCCACGCCTTCGATCCAGTGATGCACCATCGGCACGCCGTGGGTGAGGATGCCGCCGCCGACCAGGAACATCGCCGCCGTACCGACCACCGACAGGGTTTTCATCATGTACGGCGCGGCGCTGAGGATGACGCTGCCGGTTTTCTTCGCGAACTGGCCTGGCTTCTGCGTCAGCCACAAGCCGAGATCGTCGAGTTTGACGATACCCGCCACCAGCCCGTAAACGCCCACGGTCATGACGATGGCAATGCCGGACATGACAACCACCTGCTGAGTCAGCGAAGCATCCGCCACGGTACCGAGGGTGATCGCGATGATTTCTGCCGAGAGGATAAAGTCGGTGCGGATCGCGCCTTTGATCTTGTCCTTCTCATAGGCCACCAGATCGGTCGCCGGGTCCGCCACCGCCGCGGTCAACTGCGCATGCTCGGCCTCGTTTTCGGTCTTGCTGTGCAGAAATTTGTGCGCGAGCTTTTCGAAGCCCTCGAAGCACAGATAGGCACCGCCGACCATCAGCAGCGGCGTGACCAGCCACGGCACGAACGCACTGATCGCCAGCGCCGATGGCACCAGGATCAGTTTGTTGACGAACGAGCCCTTCGCCACGGCCCAGACCACGGGAATCTCGCGCTCGGCACGCACACCAGAGACCTGCTGGGCGTTGAGCGCCAGATCGTCACCGAGCACGCCGGCAGTCTTCTTGGCGGCCATTTTGGTCATCAACGCCACGTCATCCAGAACGGTGGCGATGTCGTCGATCAGCACCAGCAAACTGCTTCCTGCCATGAATCCTGTTTCCTTCTGTGTATTAATGTTGCGAAGCATAACGCGACCGCAGGCCGCGTGGTGCATTGTTGAGCGCCGCGCGAGGCCGGTGCTACCATGCGCCACCGCCAGAACAGGCAAGGAACCACCGGGTTTATGAGCACAATCCGCGAGCGCAACAAAGAACTGATCCTGCGTGCCGCCAGCGAGGAGTTTGCCGACAAGGGCTTCGCGGCGACCAAAACCAGCGACATCGCCGCCAAGGCGGGACTGCCCAAGCCCAACGTCTACTACTACTTCAAATCCAAGGAAAACCTCTACCGCGAGGTGTTGGAAAGCATCATCGAGCCGATTCTGCAGGCCTCGACACCGTTCAACCCGGACGGCGTGCCGAGCGAAGTACTCAGCGGCTACATCCGCTCGAAGATCCGCATCTCCCGCGACCTGCCCTTCGCCTCCAAGGTGTTCGCCAGCGAAATCATGCACGGCGCGCCGCACCTGAACGCCGATCTGGTGGAACAACTGAACGCCCAGGCCAAGCACAACATCGCCTGCATCCAGAGCTGGATCGACCGCGGCCAGATCGCCCCGATCGACCCCAACCACCTGATGTTCAGCATCTGGGCCGCGACCCAGACGTATGCCGACTTCGACTGGCAGATTTCTACGGTAACCGGCAAGGACAAGCTGGATGAGGCGGATTATGAAGCGGCGGCGCAGACGATTATCCGGTTGGTGTTGAAGGGGTGTGAGCCGGACTGATAGACCGGGTTGCGGCTATCGCTGGCAAGCCAGCTCCCACAGGTTTCTGTATTGAATTCAAGTTTAGCAAACAACACAAATCCCTGTGGGAGCTGGCTTGCCAGCGATAGGGGCCACTCGATTCAAAAATTGTTAAAGCCAAACTGTATCCCACAGCGGATAGTCGCCAATCTTGTCGACCAGTCTTGCGCGCAAAGGGTTAGCTACGACATATCGCGCCATTTTCACCAGATCGTCCTCCCGCCGAAGTGCGCGGTCGTGGAACCCCTGCTGCCAAAGCGGCCCGTTTCTACCACTGGCAAGATTAACTTCGCGCGCAGTCAGAGACTTGGTCTCTCGCATCAGTTTGCGAAGTGAGCAGTTCTCCAGTTCAACGAGCCAATGAAAGTGATCCGGCATGACTACCCATGCCAATGATTTTGCCAACCCAAGACATTGCGCCCGCCGAAATTGATGAACCACCAATCTGCCCAATGCGAAATCTGCAAAGATCGGCTCGCGATTGAGTGTATTGGTTGTCAGCAAATAGATTCGATTAGGCTCGGCATAGCGGCCGGCACGCAGACGATGTGAAGCAGGAAGATCAGGCAATCCATTGCCCCTTCATGATGAGTTCATCAGAAGGCTAGACTTCAGTGATCCGTTTGGCTGGTTTGGTCTTTTTTCATGATGTGTCAGTCAGGCCGCCATCGCTGGCAAGCCAGCTCCCACAGTTTTTTGTATTGGTTACAAAATCTGACCACGACAAAGAACCCTGTGGGAGCTGGCTTGCCAGCGATGACTATCGATCAGACGCTAAAGATCAAGCCACTACCCCCCCATCCGCCCTCAAATCCAGCGCCTCCACCGCTTTGATCGCCACCTGCTCATCCACGTCCGACAAATCCCCACTGATCCCGATCGCCCCCAGCAACGCTCCCGCCTGATCGCGAATCAACACCCCGCCCGGTGCCGGGACGACGCTGCCCTGTCCCAGGCTGTTGAGGGCGGCAATGAAGGCAGGGCGTTGTTGTGCGTCCTGGGCCAGCAGGCGCGAGCCTTTGCCCAGGGCGATGGCGCCCCAGGCTTTGCCGATGGCGATGTTGGGGCGCAGCAGGCTGGCGCCGTCTTCGCGTTGCAGGGCGATCAGGTGGCCGCCGGTATCGAGTACCGCGATGGTCAGCGGTGCGGCGTTGATGCCGCGCCCGACGCTGATGGCTTCGCTGACCAGATTGACTGCGACTTTCAAGGTTAAAGCGCTCATGGTGCCGTCCTCATTTTGTTATAGGGAAAGTCGTGGGGCTGCGCGTTTCTGCCGCAGCCCGATGCCACAAATAGAACACAATGAGTTATTTTTTTGTATACAATAATTCTCGAAAAGCGCCACATGCGACGAAAAGCCACACACATACGGGCTTCCGCCGAATGAAACAGACGCTTGAGAAAATGGATTGACCTGCGCCGTCCGCCGTGAATACACTCTGCGCAAAGCCACTTGTATACAATTACAAAACGTAAAGAGGCACAAAACCATGAGCAAAATGAGAGCAATCGAAGCCGCCGTTCTGGTGATGCGCCGTGAAGGGGTTGATACCGCTTTTGGCATCCCGGGCGCAGCGATCAACCCGCTGTACTCCGCCTTGCAGAAGGTTGGTGGCATCGATCACGTCCTTGCTCGCCACGTTGAAGGCGCCTCGCACATGGCCGAGGGCTACACCCGCACCAAGGCCGGCAATATCGGCGTGTGCATCGGCACGTCCGGCCCGGCCGGTACCGACATGGTCACCGGGCTTTACAGCGCCTCGGCCGACTCGATTCCAATCCTCTGCATCACAGGCCAGGCACCCCGCGCCCGTATGCACAAGGAAGACTTCCAGGCGGTCGACATCACCAGCATCGTCAAGCCAGTGACCAAGTGGGCGACCACCGTTCTCGAACCGGGCCAGGTGCCTTACGCGTTCCAGAAAGCCTTCTATGAAATGCGCTCCGGCCGCCCAGGCCCGGTGCTGATCGACCTGCCATTCGATGTGCAGATGGCCGAGATCGAATTCGACATCGACGCTTATCAGCCGCTGCCATTGGCCAAACCGACCGCCACCCGCGTGCAGGTCGAGAAGGCGCTGGCCTTGCTGGATCAGGCCGAGCGTCCGTTGCTGGTCGCCGGTGGGGGCATCATCAACGCCGATGCCAGTGACCTGCTGGTCGAGTTCGCCGAGCTGACCGGCATCCCGGTCATCCCGACTTTGATGGGCTGGGGCACCATCCCCGACGATCACCCGCTGATGGTCGGCATGGTGGGTCTGCAGACGTCGCACCGCTACGGCAACGCGACCATGCTCAAATCCGACGTGGTGCTGGGTATCGGCAACCGTTGGGCCAACCGTCACACCGGTTCGGTCGACGTCTACACCGAAGGCCGCAAGTTCATTCACGTAGACATCGAAGGCACGCAGATCGGTCGTGTGTTCACACCGGATCTGGGCATCGTTTCCGACGCCGCCGCTGCGCTGACCGTGTTCATCGAAGTCGCTCGTGAATGGCAAGCCGCCGGCAAGCTGAAGAACCGCAGCGCCTGGCTGCAGGATTGCCAGCAGCGCAAGGCCAGCCTGCACCGCAAGACCCACTTCGACAACGTGCCGGTCAAGCCGCAGCGCGTTTACGAAGAAATGAACCAGGTGTTCGGCAAGGACACCTGCTACGTCAGCACCATTGGTCTGTCGCAGATTGCCGGCGCGCAGTTCCTGCATGTCTACAAGCCGCGTCACTGGATCAACTGTGGTCAGGCCGGTCCGCTGGGCTGGACCATTCCGGCGGCGCTGGGCGTGGTGAAGGCCGATCCGAGCCGCAAAGTCGTAGCCCTGTCGGGGGACTATGATTTCCAGTTCATGATCGAAGAACTGGCGGTCGGCGCTCAGTTCAAACTGCCTTACATCCACGTTGTGGTGAACAACTCGTACCTGGGCCTTATCCGTCAGGCCCAGCGCGGGTTCGAAATGGACTACTGCGTGCAGCTGTCCTTCGATAACCTCAACGCACCGGAACTCAATGGTTACGGGGTTGACCACATCGCAGTTGCCGAAGGCCTCGGCTGTAAAGCGCTGCGAGTATTCGAACCGTCGGAAATCGCCCCGGCCCTGCGCAAGGCCGAACAGATGATCGAAGAGTTCAAGGTGCCGGTGATCGTCGAGATCATTCTGGAGCGTGTGACCAACATCTCCATGGGCACCGAGATCAACGCGGTCAACGAATTCGAAGACCTGGCGCTGGTCGGCAACGATGCGCCAACGGCGATTTCGATGCTTGACTGACTGCTGACAGCTGATCGTTCCCACGCTCTGCGTGGGAATGCAGCCCGGGACGCTCTGCGTCCCAAAGCGGACGCAGAGCGTCCATTGAGGCATTCCCACGCAGAGCGTGGGAACGAGAATCTAGAACGGGAGACCACCATGCCGCGTTTCGCAGCCAACCTGTCCATGCTGTTCACCGAACAGGATTTCCTTGCCCGTTTCGACGCCGCCGCCAAGGCCGGTTTCAGTGGTGTGGAATACCTGTTCCCGTACGACTTCAGCTCGGCTGAAATCAAGGCAAAACTCGATGCCAACGGTCTGACCCAAGTGCTGTTCAACCTGCCGGCCGGTGACTGGGCCAAGGGCGAGCGCGGGATTGCCTGCCTGCCGGACCGGGTAGAAGAGTTCCGCGCCGGGGTCGATCTGGCGATCGCCTACGCACAAGTGCTGGGCAACACCCAAATCAACTGCCTGGCCGGTATCCGTCCGCAGGGCGTCGACGATGCCACTGTGGAAAAGACCTTCGTTGCCAACCTCAAATACGCCGCCGACAAGCTGCAAGCGGTGGGCATCAAACTGGTGATGGAAGCGATCAACACCCGCGACATTCCCGGTTTCTACCTGAACAACACGGCGCAGGCCCTGTCGATTCGCGAGCAGGTCGGCAGCGCCAATCTGTTCCTGCAATACGACATCTATCACATGCAAATCATGGAGGGCGATCTGGCCCGCACCCTGCAATCGCATCTGGGCGAGATCAACCATGTGCAGCTCGCAGACAACCCTGGGCGCAACGAACCCGGCACCGGTGAGATCAACTACCGCTTCCTGTTCGAACACCTCGACCGCATCGGTTATCAGGGTTGGGTCGGTTGCGAGTACAAGCCGCTGACCACCACCGAGGCTGGCCTCGGCTGGCTGAAGACCCACAACGCGATCTGACGCAAATCCCCTGTAGGCCTTCGCCTGCTCGCGATGAATTCACCTCGGTACACCTGATGTACCTCAGCGCCTGAATCGCGAGCAGGCTCACTCCTACATAAAGGCAACAGCTTCCCTTATTTGCTTGAGCAAGACAAAAACAAGAGGAATTTCTCATGGCTAAAATCGGATTCATCGGCACCGGCATCATGGGCCACCCAATGGCGGCGAACCTGCAGAAAGCCGGTCACAGTCTCTTCCTGTCGCAACACCACGACGCCGCGCCGACCGACCTCGTCGCCGCAGGTGCCGTCGCGCTGGCCAATCCGCGCGAAGTGGCGCAGGAAGCTGAATTCATCATCGTCATGGTCCCGGATACCCCGCAGGTCGATGACGTGCTGTTCCGTGCCGACGGCGTTGCCGCCGGTATCGGCAAAGGCAAAGTCGTGATCGACATGAGCTCGATCTCGCCCACCGCAACCAAAGCGTTCGCGGCGAAGATCAACGAAAAAGGCGCGCAGTACCTCGACGCGCCGGTGTCCGGCGGTGAAGTCGGCGCCAAAGCCGCAACCTTGAGCATCATGGTCGGTGGCGACGCCGATGCCTTCGAACGCGCTCTGCCGCTGTTCCAGGCCATGGGCAAGAACATCACCCTGGTCGGTGGCAATGGCGACGGTCAGACCGCCAAGGTCGCCAACCAGATCATCGTGGCCCTGAACATTCAGGCCGTGGCGGAAGCGCTGCTGTTCGCCTCGAAGAACGGCGCCGATCCGGCCAAGGTGCGTGAAGCGCTGATGGGTGGTTTCGCCTCCTCGAAGATTCTTGAAGTGCACGGCGAGCGCATGATCAAAGGCACCTTCGATCCAGGCTTCCGCATCAGCCTGCACCAGAAGGACCTGAATCTGGCTCTGCAAGGCGCCAAAGAGCTGAACATCAACCTGCCGAACACCGCCAACGCCCAGCAAGTGTTCAGCACCTGCGCGGCCATCGGTGGCAGCAACTGGGACCACTCGGCGCTGATCAAGGGCCTGGAACACATGGCCAATTTCTCGATTCGCGACAAAAAATAATCTGTGCTTCTGGCTCGCTCCCTGTGGGAGCGGGCTTGCCCGCGATGGCATCAATGCGGTTTGCCTGAATGACCGCGCTGCCTGAATCGCTGGCAAGCCAGCTCCCACAAGGACCGCATCGCTGCACCGTTGTCGCTTCATCCCAATAACAAGAATTCCGGGAGCCCGCCATGTCGGTCGATCCGCAACAACTGCTGCGCGAGCTGTTTGCCACAGCCATCGACGCGGCCCATCCCAACCAGGTCCTCGAAACCCATTTGCCTGCCGACCGCAGTGGTCGGGTGATCGTCATCGGTGCCGGCAAAGCCGCGGCGGCGATGGCGCAAGTGGTCGAGCGCTGCTGGCAGGGTGACGTGTCCGGTCTGGTGGTGACCCGCTACGGTCACGGCGCTCCGTGCGAAAAAATCGAAGTGGTCGAAGCCGCGCATCCGGTCCCGGACGCCGCCGGTCTGGCGGTGGCCAAACGCGTGCTGGAAATGGTCAGCAACCTGAGCGAAGACGACCGGGTGATCTTCCTGCTCTCCGGCGGCGGCTCTGCCCTGCTCGCCCTGCCGGCCGAAGGCATCACCCTCGCCGACAAACAGTCGATCAACAAAGCCCTGCTCAAATCCGGCGCGACCATCGGTGAGATGAACTGCGTGCGCAAGCACCTCTCGGCGATCAAGGGCGGCCGACTCGGCAAGGCCTGCTGGCCGGCGACGGTTTACACCTACGCGATTTCCGATGTGCCCGGCGACCTCGCCACCGTCATCGCCTCCGGCCCGACCGTGGCCGACCCGAGCACCAGCGCCGAAGCCCTGGCGATCATCAAACGCTACGGCATCGACATTCCGGCCTCGGTGCGCAACTGGCTGCAAAGCCCGGAATCGGAAACCGTCAAACCCGGCGACCCGAGTCTGGCGCGCAGTCACTTCCAGTTGATCGCCCGCCCGCAACAATCGCTGGATGCCGCCGCAGTGAAATGCCGTCAGGCCGGTTTCAGCACCTTGATTCTGGGTGATCTCGAAGGCGAATCCCGCGAAGTGGCAAAAGTCCACGCCGGCATCGCCCGGCAGATCATCAACCACGGCCAGCCACTGGCGGCGCCGTGCGTGATTCTCTCCGGCGGCGAAACCACCGTGACCGTGCGCGGCAATGGCCGTGGCGGGCGCAACGCCGAATTCCTCTTGAGCCTCACCGACAATCTGAAGGGCCAACCCGGCGTCTATGCGCTGGCCGGTGACACCGACGGCATCGACGGCTCGGAAGACAACGCCGGCGCGATCATGACTCCGGACAGCTACGCCCGCGCCGCGGCCCTGGGCCTGAGCGCCAGCGACGAGCTGGATAACAACAACGGTTATGGCTACTTCCAGGCGCTCGACGCGTTGATCGTCACCGAGCCGACCCGCACCAACGTCAACGACTTCCGCGCCATTCTGATCCTTGAGAACTGCAAACCATGACGCCTGATAAAAAGGTCAAAATCCTCGCCACCCTCGGGCCTGCGGTGGATGGCATCGACGACATCCGTGAACTGGTCGAGGCCGGGGTGAATATCTTCCGGCTGAATTTCAGCCATGGCGATCACGCCGACCATGCCAAGCGCTACCAGTGGATCCGCGAAGTCGAGCGCCAGCTCAACTACCCGCTGGGCATTCTGATGGACTTGCAGGGACCGAAACTGCGGGTCGGCAAGTTCGCCGACGGCAAGGTGCAGCTGCATCGCGGTCAGGCGTTCCGCCTCGATCTGGACGCGACACCGGGCGACGAGCGTCGGGTGAATCTGCCGCATCCCGAGATCATCGCCGCGCTGGAAGCCGGCATGGATTTGCTGCTCGACGACGGCAAACTACGCCTGCGCGTGGTGACCCAGTACGCCGATGCGATCGACACCACCGTGCTCAATGGCGGCGAACTGTCCGACCGCAAAGGCGTGAACGTGCCGCAAGCGGTGCTCGACCTCAGCCCGCTGACGGCCAAGGACCGCCGCGACCTGAGCTTCGGTCTGGAGCTGGGCGTGGACTGGGTTGCGTTGTCGTTCGTGCAACGTCCGCAAGACATCGTCGAGGCCCGCGCACTGATCGGCGACAAGGCCTTTCTGATGGCAAAAATCGAGAAGCCTTCGGCGGTCGAACAACTGCGTGAAATCGCTGGGCTGAGTGACGCGATCATGGTCGCTCGCGGGGACCTTGGCGTTGAAGTGCCGGCCGAGAGCGTGCCGCAGATTCAGAAAAACATCATCACCATCTGCCGCGAACTTGGCAAACCGGTGGTGGTAGCGACGCAAATGCTCGAATCGATGCGCTTCTCCCCGGCGCCGACCCGCGCCGAAGTCACCGACGTCGCCAACGCCGTGGCCGAAGGCGCCGATGCGGTGATGCTCTCGGCGGAAACCGCCTCTGGCGAGTACCCGTTGGAAGCGGTGCAGATGATGAGCAAGATCATCCGCCAGGTGGAAAACGGCCCGGATTACCAGACCCAGCTCGACGTCAGCCGGCCAAAAGCCGAGGCAACGGTGTCCGACGCGATCAGCTGCGCGATCCGCCGGATCAGCAACGTGCTGCCAGTGGCGGTGCTGGTCAACTACAGCGAATCGGGCGCCTCGACGCTGCGCGCATCACGGGAACGGCCGAAAGCGCCGATCCTCAACCTGACGCCGAACCTGCAGACGGCCCGGCGCTTGAGCGTGGCGTGGGGGATTCATTCGGTGGTCAACGATCGCCTGCGTCAGGTCGACGAAGTCTGCTCGACCGCGCTGGAAATCGCCCAGGCACAAGGCATGGCCGAGCGTGGCGACACCTTGCTGATCACTGCCGGCGTGCCGTTTGGCCAGCCGGGGTCGACCAACTCGCTGCGCATTGAGACGTTGATTTAGCGCCTGTACCGGCCTCATCGCCAGCAGGCTGGCTCCCACAGGGTTGCGTGTCGATCACGCAATCAAGATTGGACGCAGATCCATGAGGGAGCCAGCCTGCTGGCGATGCAGGCGCCTCGGTTCCCCTGACTTTCAGAACTGCCATGCCTGCCAATCACTTCAACACCCACTGCCCCGACTGGGCCGAGGCTTTGCTCAACGGTTTCAGTCAGATTTTCCTCCAGCGCCATCCGCTGTGCGGCTTGCTGTGCCTGTTGGCGATCCTGCTGACAGCGCCGGTGCTGTTCGCCGGGGCGCTGCTCGGTGGCGTCGCCGGTTTGCTCACCGCGCAGCGGCGCAATTACGCCAAGGCGGATCGTCAGGCCGGATTGTTCAGCTACAACGGCGTGTTGCTTGGCTTGTTGCTGAGCCTGTATTTCCCTTGGTCGCCGGTGTTGCCGCCGCTGATTCTCGCCGCCGGCGGCCTCAGTGCGATGATCACCCAGCAATGGCTCAAGCGTGTCTACCGCAGCCGGGCGATACCGGCGTATACCTCGCCGTTCGTTGCCTTGAGTTGGCTGTTGCTGCTGTTCGCCGAGCCGTCCGCGCCCATCGCCTCTATCGATTTGCATACGGCGAATGTGCTGGCCGCGGAATTGAGAGGATTCGGCCAGGTCATGTTTCTTGATCATCCATTGGCCGGTGGTTTGATTGCCTGCGGCTTGCTGCTTGCCGATCGCCGTGCGTTCTGCTGGGCGCTGCTGGCTTCGGCGCTCGGCCTCGCTTCCAGCCTGCTGCAGCATGAACCCGCTACCGCACTGCTGGGCCTGGGCAGTTACAACGCTGTGCTCGCCGCCCTCGCCTTCTCTGCGCAACGCCAATATCCGTGGCTGCCGCTGGTTGGCATCGTCCTGGCGCTGCTGGTGACGCCGCTGTTTGCCGCCGCCGGGCTCGCGACGCTGACCACGCCGTTCATCCTCGCCGGCTGGCTGATCCACGCCGGCATGCAGATGTTTGGTAAAGCGTCGTTTGCGCAGGAGCCTTGCGCTCACCGGGAGAATCACCCTAGGCTGCGCTGATCTTCGATTCAGGCGTTATCCATGGACAGCAGCAACAATTGGCGCGAACGGCTTTACGTGATGATTTTCCAGAGCGACACCCCGGCCGGGCGTCGCTTCGACGGCATCCTGCTGTTGATCATCCTCGCCAGCCTGGTGATCGTGATGCTCGACAGCATCGACAGCGTTCACCGTAATTACGCGGACCTTTTGGCCTACATCGAGTGGGGCTTCACGGCGATCTTTCTCGGCGAATACATCCTGCGTCTGTACTGCTCGCCGAAACCGCTGCGCTATGCCTTCAGCTTTTACGGGCTGGTGGATCTGCTGGCGATCGTGCCGGGGATTCTCGCCCTGTATTACAGCGATGCGCAGTATTTGCTGATCATCCGCATCATTCGGATGCTGCGGATCTTCCGCGTGCTCAAACTCAGCCCGTACCTCAAGCAAGCCAATTATTTGATGTCGGCGCTGCGCGGCAGCAAGCAGAAAATCGTCGTGTTTCTGGTCAGCGTCTGTACGTTGGTCACGGTGTTCGGCACGCTGATGTACGTGATCGAAGGCCCGGAACACGGTTTTACCAGCATTCCCAAAGGCATCTATTGGGCGATCGTCACGCTGACCACCGTAGGCTTCGGCGATATCGTGCCGAAGACGCCGCTGGGCCAGGTGATTTCGTCGTTGGTGATGATCACCGGTTATTCGATCATTGCCGTGCCCACCGGGATTTTCACCGCCGAACTGGCCAATGCCATGCGCGGCGAACAGCTGCAACATGACTGCCCGGGGTGTCAGAAAAAGAGCCACGAACAGAGCGCGGCGTTCTGTTCGCGATGCGGCAGTCAGCTGTTCAAGAAACTGGAATAAGCACAGAGCTTTTTAATCTTTAAGCGACTATCCCGACACCGTTATAGTCGCTGGCAAATCGCCCACTATTGACTCGACACCCCCACAGAACAAGGAATGCGCAGTGAAAAAACTCTTTGGCGCCTCACTTCTCGCCGCCGGCCTGGCCTTGGCCAACATCGCTCAGGCAGCGCCGACGCTGCTCAACGTTTCCTACGACGTGATGCGCGATTTCTACAAGGATTACAACACTGCGTTCCAGAAGCACTGGCAGGCCGAGCACAACGAGAACATCACCGTACAGATGTCTTTCGGTGGTTCGAGCAAACAGGCGCGTTCGGTGATTGATGGTCTGCCGGCGGATGTCATCACCATGAACATGGCCACCGACATCAACGCCCTCGCCGACAACGGCAAACTGGTGCCGGAGAACTGGGTCACGCGCCTGCCGAACAACAGCGCACCGTTCACCTCGGCCACGGTGTTCATCGTCCGAAAGGGCAACCCGAAAGCCCTGAAAGACTGGCCGGACCTGCTCAAGGACGGCGTGCAGGTGATCGTGCCGAACCCGAAAACCTCGGGCAACGGCCGCTACACCTACCTGTCGGCCTGGGGGTATGTGCTGAAGAATGGCGGTGACGAAAACAAAGCCAAGGAGTTCGTCGGCAAATTGTTCAAACAAGCGCCGGTGCTGGACACCGGTGGCCGCGCCGCGACCACCACGTTCATGACCAACCAGATCGGCGACGTGCTGGTGACCTTCGAAAATGAGGCGGAAATGATCGCCCGCGAATTTGGCCGTGATCAGTTTGAAGTGGTCTACCCAAGCGTGTCCGCCGAAGCCGAGCCGCCGGTGTCGGTGGTCGATAAAGTTGTCGACAAGAAAGGTTCGCGTGCGGCGGCTGATGAATATCTGAAGTACCTGTGGTCGCCTGAAGGCCAGGAAATTGCTGCGGCCAACTACCTGCGCCCACGTGATCCGGCGGTGCTGGCGAAGTACACCGATCGCTTCCCGAAAGTGGACTTCCTGTCGGTGGAGAAGACGTTTGGTGACTGGCGGACAGTGCAGAAGACGCACTTCAATGATGGCGGGGTGTTTGACCAGATTTACACCGGGCAGTAAGGCTTGATCTGATGAACCAAGAGGCGACCCACTGAGGTCGCCTTTTTCGTTGTGAGCCAATGCACCCTCACCCCAGCCCTCCCGAAACGTCGGACCGCCCAAAGGGAGAGGGAGCCGACCGAGGTGTCTTGCGTCAGGCATCGACCTGAAGGAGCGAGTCGATTATGGATTGAGGAGCCAAGTTTTGGATTGGCATCAATTACGGATTCAGCGACTGACGCTCAGGTCGACATCTATCCCGAGCATCCCACCAATCAGCCCCATCTCCCTCTGAACTAGATAGCGTGATCTGCTTTTTCGTCTGCCATTCTGGATTCACTGACGCACGTTCAGGTCGGCGAATCTCCCGAGCATCCCCCAATCAGTCCCCTCTCCCTTCGGGAGTGTATGTACCGGACACATGGTAGACACATGTTCGGAGACATGGTGGACACTTTTAAATAGACACATTGCTCATCGCGAAGGAGATGGCCTGT
>NZ_JBUDGD010000076.1:0-20998 GCF_055484735.1 Pseudomonas sp. 15C
TACGGTTTGCTTCGCTGCACCTACTTCCGCTGTGTACGACTTCGTCGTACGGTCGCTGCGCTCCCACGCCCGGATCGATCCCTCCACTCAGCCTTCCGACGTCGCCGGTGGATCAAGATCAAGAGCACTCGAGCTAACGCTCATTGTTGAGTGGTTAGAAGCGCCGCATGGCTTGAGATTTTCGGTGGATTCGCCCCTCACCCCAGCCCTCTCCCCCTGGAGAGGGAGCCGATTTGTGGGCCGTTCAAAACCTGAGTTCGACTCGTTGTTGCGCGTTGGCGCATCTCTTTCATCCACCCCGGTCAGTCCCCTCTCCCTCCGGGAGAGGGCTAGGCGGGCGGCGTTCCGATGAGGGGCTTTTGATTTTCAGGCTGAGTTCAAGTATTGCCTGACCTGCGCCATCGCCAGCAGGCTGGCTGCCACAAGTTGATGTCGTTCCAACTGAACAAATGCAAACAACATGTGGGAGCTTGCCTGCAAGCGATGGCGGCCCAAGGGCCACCGCCGCTTGCGAGGTGAATTACGCCTGCGCCGCCGCGCTCACTACCGGTCTTTCCGGCTTGCGCAGCGCTGCCAGTCTTGATTCGCTGTAGCGCGTTTGGCGGGTGAAGCGCCAGTGCCCGAACAGGTCGTAGACGTGTGTGATACGCCCTTGTTCCTGATAGCCCAGGCGCATGTGCATTTTCAGGGCCTGAATATTGGCGCTGTCGCAGATATCCACGACTTTCTTGAAGCCGCGGGCCGCCATGACTTGCCAGAGTGCGACCTGTGCATCGACGGTCAGGCTACTGCCGAAATAATGCCGGGTGATTTCGGCACCGAACTGGAAGTATTCACCGGGCTGGACCGGGAACGTGCAGCGATAGAAGTGGCGGTCGTAATAGTCGTGCGCGCTGGCCCAGACGAACCCGACGGTGTGATCGTCCTGGTCCAGGTACATGTGCCCCGTATGCCCTTCAGCGGCGAGCTCGGCCATGGTCTGCACGCGGTCGCCAAAGTACTTGCTGAAGGCCTTGGCGTTTTCTTCGGTGATGTCGACCCTGCGCAACCCTTCACAGGGGCGCAGTTTGTTCGGGGCAATCGGCGTGACCAGATCGCGCTCCATCCAGAGCAATTTGCGGTGAGCGAATATGTAACGTTTCCCCAGCGCGCCAAGGGTGCGGCGCAGGCCTTTTTGTTTGATGCGCAGAAGCAGTTCTTCGATGACGTTCATGATGCTCTCCGAGGCGCTAGCCCAGGTGTGGGGGATGATGTTGCCGGTTGAGTTGCAGATGTATCTGTTGCCGCCGGGTTGCCCGCACGCTGTGCGCGTCTTTTTTGCAAGGCCGGTTTGACGCAGTACCAAAGACGTAGCCCAAGGCCCAGCAGCAAGCCACTGGGGCGCCATGAGTAGAAGCTCCAGCGCCAGTGTTCGAGTTGTCCGGTCATGCGCTCGTGCAGTTGATGGCTGGAGTTCTCCAGGCTCACCCGCGACGCATCGATCCAGTGCCATTGCTCGTCCAGGCCCCAGCGAATCCATTCCTCCAGCAGCACGCGGCCGCTGCCCAGATCGGCATGCTGCGGCAGGAACGCAAGGTTGTAGTCGTAGAGTCGGCCCTGCTCGAGCAGGCCCAGCCGATAGCTGATGCAGCGACCGTCCAGCTCCAGCGTTACGACCCGCACCAGGCCCTGAGCGGCGAGGGCGGTGAAAGCGCTGTTTATCCACTGACGACTGTGTTCGGTGGCGAAAATCCCGACACCTTCGTCACCTTTCCAGCTGACCGATTCGACTGTCTGCAGCGCTTGTAAAACCGTGGGCATCGACAGCGCATCGGGGGTGATTCGCCGTACCTGGGCGCCGCACGCGGCAATCCGTTTGCGCGCCCGCCGCAGTTTGTAGCGCGGGTCGCCGGAGACTTCCTGATGGTCGGCTTCGCTGATCAGATGCACTGGCACCCGGCAACTCAGGCGTCGTTCAGCCGTGGAGCTACGCGCCATCCATTCGGTGAGCGCACTTTCTTCGCCGGCCGGTTCCGACAGTTCATTGAGCTGCAGCAGCGCATGGGGCAGGCGCTGTCGGACCAGCGCCAGCGCCTCGCGCATGTCCTCGGCGCCGAGCAATGACAGCAGGGCCAGCCGATCGGCCAGCGGATAACCCAAGTGGCGCAGCACGCGAAAGGGCACCCCAGCGAAGCGTTCGCGGCCGGCCACCAGCGGCAGGCACAGGCGCAATGTGTCCGCGTCCCAGCCGAGCAGAATGTGCAGGCGTTGATCCTCGCCCAGGGCCTGCTCTGCCGCGCACAACCAGCCAAGATTATTGAACGGCGTGTGGTCGGCTACGAGCAGGCGCAGTGCTTCATAGGCGTTCGCCGGGAAGTCCGCTGCGCACAGGGACGTGCGCCATTCGAATCGCATCGCCATGGGTTCAGGCCGCCGTTGCTTTGACAGGTGGACGGGACGGTTTGCGCAGCGCCGCCAGGCGTGAGCCGCTGTAGCGGGTTTCGCGGTAGAAGCGCCAGCGGCCGAACAGCGTGTAGATATTCATGATCCGCTGTTGTTCGGTATAGCCCATGCGCAGGTGCAGCTTGAGCGCCGGGATGTTGCTCGAGTCACAGACATCGACCACTTTGCTGCAACCTTGCACGGCCATGGCTTGCCACAGACGCACTTGCACATCGACGGACAATGCGGTGCCCCAGTAGGCGCGGGCCATTTCGCCACCGAATTCGAAGAACTCGCCGGGTTTCACCGGGAACCGGCAACCGTAGTAATGCCGATCAAAATAATCGCGCGGCGTGCCCCAGATGAACGCCACGGCATCGCCGTGCTCGTCGACATGCATATGCCCGGTGTGACCTTCATCGGCCAGCTCGGCCATGACGCCGACACGGTCGCCGAAGTAACGGCTGAAGGCGCTGGCGTTGTCTGCGGTGATGTTCATTACGCGCAGCGGCGGGTAAGGCTTGAGACTGTACGGCGGCACGGGACTGACCAGGTCGCGCTCCATCCACAGCAATTGCCGATGGGAAAAAACATACATTCTGCGGATCTTCGCCAAGGTCGCTCGCAGGCCTTTACGACGGATATGTCCGCTGAGTTTTTTCAAGATATCCATGGTCTCTTCTCCTGATGAAGGTGCCACGCGCAGCATGACGCTCGCAGGGCAGTAGGGCGGTTCATGAAGCGTTCCAGTTCAGGGCAAACAGGGTTTGCCCCGGTAATTCGAAACGCACACGCCCGTTTTTGCAGGCAAACGGTGCGTCGCGGGCGCGATTGTCAACGCCGAAGAAACTCAGGGCTGCGGGATCAAGCGGGCACTTCACGCTGCTCAGATCAACGCGTTGCAGGCGGGTACTTTTGTTTACCCCGAGCAATGTGCGCTGCTCGTCACCGGCCATCGCCAGCACATCCACTTCGAAAGCGTCGTTATCCAGTTGCAGCACTTGCGGCAGCCAATGCCGGGCGATGAATTGCTGGGCGAGGCCCACCGGTTTGAGCTCGAAGCGACCGTCGCCTGACACGCGCGCCATGCCCTTGGCGTAGGGCGGTTCGTCAGCGGCCTGAAACCAGTTGAGCATCGTCAGAAGGCCATCCTGAGAAGCGTTGATGACGACCGAGGCCCACCACAGCGCGGCGTAGTGAGTTTCCTGATCGTACGGGCTCAGGCTCGAGCCGCTGGACAGGTTGGTCTGATCGAGCAGCAAGGCTTTGCGCGGCTGACCGTTTGCGTCGAGGCCGACCAGATCGGCGGCGCGACGTACGCTGTCGCGGTAGACCCGGGTTGCCAGCAGGTCGCGAATCATCCATTCGTGCCAGGCCAATGCGTCGACCTGATCGGCAGATTCGCTGAGCATTCGGCGGGCCCAGTCGATGCCGCGTTTGCTCGCCGCGTTGCGGGTGAACGGCCCGTTGACCAATCGTGAAGTGGCGGGCATGGCGATACGCACGCCGGCCTTGGCATTGGCCGGGTCGCTGCGCACCTGGCGAGCCATGCTGACAAAGATCGCCCGGTAATCTTCGTAGCTCGAATAGTTGAGATTCGGCTCGTCGGCGAAGCCGATGTAATGCGTGCCTTGACCACCCAGTGCGCGTGTAGCGGCGAGCCACGCGCCAAGACCGTTGCTGCTTTGCCCGTCGGCACGCAGATTGGCCTGACGCCCGGTGCCGGCGAGCAGGGTGATGTCCTGACGGATGCCGAAACGAGTCTGATAGAGCAGACGAACCGGGTCTTCGAAACCGGCATTTTTCGAAACAACGTCAACGTAGCTGTAATAACTCGCTGCGGCCGGTTTCAAGGCATCGAGTGCGGCATGGCTGGCGGCGGGCGGCATGAGATTGGGCAGGGCAATGCCCAGATCCGGCGTGCGCCCGAGGACTTTATCGTGCAGGGTCAGTCGTACCTGACCCGGCTCTTCACGCAATGGCTGGAGCTGCTGGGGATTTTGCGCAAACAGGTTGGCCGTGCCGTCGAGCCAGAACGCCGCTTTGCCGCTGCCCTGCAGGCGCAAGCGCCAGACCTGGGCCTGGTCGCTGACCGGCAAGGCCACTTGATCGAATTGCCAATAGGCGGGGTGGCGCGTGAGGGCCAGCGACAGTTGTTGGCCATCGTTCATGCGCTGTGCCTGCAGCGCGTTGACGCCGCCATGGTATTTGCCGTTCAGCACCGCGCGTTCCCCCGGTGCGACTCGGAAAAACAGCTCATCGCCACGGCGCGTTTCGACACTGAAGTGCACCTTGGCCGGACTGAACAGCGCCACGGTCTGGTCGTCATGCTCGATGCGGTAACTGCGAAAGCTGTAGCCGGGAATCTCCAGACGGTAGCTGGCCGCGCCCGGCACCAGCGGCCAGCGCTGCGAACCGCGCACCTCACTGGCCTTGATGAACCGGTCACCTTGCAATCGGCCGCGGCCGTCGAGCAGGTAGATATGCTCTTCATTGGCCTCAGCCTGCCACGCCGGAACCCAGCTCACGGTGACGGTATCCGGACGATCAGCTTGCAGATACAGGCTACCGTCGCGGATGTCGCCCCACTGCATCGGCGCAGCGAAGCCGTTCAGCGACATGCCGAGTCCGAGCAACAGGGCCAGGCGATTCATGCGGCTTTCCGACGGTGCAACATCAGCCACATCGGGCTGAGATCACCGGGCAGGATGAACAGCGTGTGCCAAAACGCTACGCCGCTGAGTTTGCAATACAGCACCAGCATCGCCAGGGTCACTGCCAGATAGGCAATCGAGGACGCCGCCGCTGCGCCGACGATGCCGTAGCCCGGAATCAGCAACAGATTCAACGCCAGATTAAGTAATGCCCCCACTCCCATCATCAGCGACACGGTGGCGGGGCGGTTCTTGCCGATCAGGTCCAGGCGCAGAATGCTGGCGTAGCACAGGCCCAACAGCCCCGGCAGCAATGCCAGCAGCGCCGGGTAGGCCGGTTGGTAGGCGACGCCGAACAGGGTGACGATCAGCCATTCGCCGATCAGCGCCATGGTAATGCAGGCGCCGAGCATCACCGTGGCGGTCAGGCGTAGCGCCAGCGGCGTGACCTTGTCCATGCCTTTGTCCTGTTGCAGCAGACGCTTCATCAGCGGTGTAGTGACGGCTTCCGGAACGATCAGCAGCAGTTCGGCGGCGGCGCTGGCCATGGCGTAATGGCCGAGCGCGGTGCTGCCCAAAAGGGCCCCGATAAACAAGTAATCGGAGCGCAGAATGACCTGTTGGAACAGCAGATCCGGATGGCTGCGCGCACTGAATCGCAGCAGCTCGTTCTGGCTCGCACGATCCCATTGCAACTGAGTTGGCTGTGCGCGTTTGAGCCACATCCAGCCCACCAGCACCACCAGACTGATGCCGGCCAGCCAACTGATCAGCGCGGCTTCGAGTGCGGCCTCTTTCCACATCCAGAACAGCGCGACAAACAACAGCAACGGCGCCAGCGATTCGATCAGGCGCAGGACATTGAACGCGACCACACCCCCCGAGGCGTTGTGCAAGGTCAGCAGGCCGCTTTTGAGCACCGTCAGCGGTACCGCCAGCAGCAACAGCCAAGCCAGCAACCCGAGTTGCATCGTGACATCGAGTTCGCTGCCGAATTCCCGCGCCAGCGCCACCACCAGCAACGTCAGCAGCCCGGCCAGGAGACAGCCGAACACCAACACCTGAGCGAGCAACAAGCCCATCGGCCGCTGATTGGCCGCTTGATAACCGACCGCCGAATTCAGGCCGCCGCTGGTGGCCGCACTGATCAGATCCGGCAGGGTGCTGAGCAGGGCAAACAAGCCGCGTTCACTCGGCCCGAGAATCCGCGCCAGCAACACATTGCGCAGCAGGCGCAAGGCGATCATTGCCAGTTTGGTGCCCATGCTCAGGGCGAGGTGCTTGAGGTAGCTGCTGCGACTCATGGCCGTGCCCCGCGAAAGATCCGTAACGACAGCAGTTCCGGATTGCGCGCGGTGCGCTGGCTGACGCCGAAGCGTGGCAGGTTCAGCGGATCGCCGGCGCCGCGATAGAGTCCTGTGGTGGTGCCCAGAGCAAACGGATAGTCGTGATTGGCAACCTGCTCACGCACGCGCTCGTCGTTGTCGCCGTTGGGGTAGCAATACACCGGCAATGGCCGATTGCAGCCGTTTTGCAAGGCGCCACGGCTGCGGCTGATTTCTTCGTGCAGACGCACGTCGTCCAGCCCGGTGAGGATCGAGTGACTGGCGCCGTGCGGGCCGAAACGCACCAGGCCGGAGGCTTCCATGGCGCGCACCTGATGCCAGTCCAGCGCTTGCGGCAAGGAATCCGGCGGACACTCGTTGGTAAGACGTTCAAGTTCCTGCGGATCGAGGCTCTTCAACCCTTGCAAATAATGCAGCAGCGCCACGCTGCGCCGGTCGACATCGATATCGTCGAGCAGCACCGGCAACGGATGACCGGTGATGCGCAGGTGCTCGATCAGGTGCATGCGGGCCTTTTCGCCATGGCTGCCCCACAGCGTTTCGCCCACGCTTTCCCACCAGAAGCGTTGCCGGCTGCCAATGAAATCGGTGGAGAGAAAAATGCTCGCCGGCACCTGATGTTTTTGCAGCAGCGGATAGGCGTTCACCGCGTTGTCACGCCAGCCATCATCAAAGGTCAGCGCCACTCGCGGACGCTCGGTGCGCAGGGCGTTGGGCTGCAGCAACTCCATCAGCGGCACGCAATCGAAATGCTTGCGCAGCCATATCAGCAAGTGTTCGAACGCCTGCGGGCCGACGCACAGTTCATTGCGGTGCGGCAGGTTGGCGGCACGGTCGTTGCCCAGCACCCGGTGGAGCATCAGGATGACCCCGGCCCCGTGCAACTGGTTACGCCCCACTGACGAGTTGAGATAAAGCCAGCCGCTGGTGCGTTTGAGCAATTGTTTGATCGCCATGGCGTGCGTCCTCTCAACGATTCTGGTCAGGGTTCCACTGCGCGTACCGTTGCCCGCGCAGGAACTGCCACAGGCCGGCGCTCATGCCGGCCAGCGTCACCAGCAGGAATGCCGCGAGGCGGAACGGTTTCGGCAAACGGTGTTGCGAATCCAGCAGGCCGGCGATGGCAATCGAGTAACCGATCAGTTGCGCGACCAGACTCAGGCGATAGAAACCGTGTTCGTTCCACAGCCAGAAATTGCTCAGCAGCAGCGGCAGCAACAGCACTGGCGCCAGTCGGCGGATCAGTTTGTGGCTGATCAAGGCGATGGAATACAGCCCGTGCTTGAACGGATTGAGCAGTTCGCGGCGTTGCGCCAGACTCTGCAGCCCACCGACCGTGACCCGCTGGCGGCGACGCCATTGCTTGTCCGCTTCGTCGACGCCCTGGTCGATCACCTGGGCCTCGGGCACGTAGACAATGCGTTTGCGCGCCACTGGTGCGCAGGTACTGATGAAGAAATCATCATTGACCTCGGCCGGCACGGGCTGGAACAACTCGCGGCGCAGCGCAAGCAGCGCGCCGTCGGCGGAGACCATGCAGCCGGTGCGATTCTCGACCCGGCGCAACCAGCCTTCGTAATGCCGATAGAGGCTGTCGCCGACGCTCAGACCGCCACCGGTGACCGGGATCACCATGTGCCCGGCGCAGGCCCCGACTTGTAGATCGTTCAACGGCGCGAGCAAGTGGCCAAGGGTGTCGCGCGACCATTGGTTGTCGGCGTCGGTGAACACCAGAATCTCACCATTGCTCACGGCAACCCCGGCATTCAGCGTGGCGGCTTTGCCCTGGCGCGGCAGGTCGAGCACGGTAATGCGCGCATCCGTCACTTTGTGCGCGCAGGCCACGGTGTCATCGGTCGAACCGTCGCTGGCGAGAATGATCTGCAGCGTGGCCGGCTGATAATCCTGGGCCAGCAGCGTGCGCAACTTGTGCTCGATATGCCGCGCCTCATTGTGCGCGGCAATGACGATGCTGATGTTCAGCGGCGGCGCCGGGGCATGCCGCCAGGCCGGGAACAGCGGCGCCAGCAAGGTCAGCAGCAAGGGATAGCCGATGTAGGCGTACACCGGCAGCAACAGGCACAGGCAAAAAATGAGTTCAGCCACGGGCGGGCCTCCTGGCGTTCCAATGACACAGACCGAGAATCAATGCCGCGCTGGCCAGGTGCAGGCGCACCCAGTGCAGGCCCCAGAGTTGCAACGTCAGGCCGAGGTTTTGCTGGCGAATGCTTTGTCGCACGCTGAGCAGCAGACTCGGTAGCAGGCCCAGCATCAGCAGCAGCAAGGCCTGATTCGCGTACCCCGTGAGCAACGCCAGGATCGCCAACGCATCGAGCAACCACACCAGCCCTGACAGCAACGGAAAACGCAGCAGGCGCAGGCTCATGCCATGGGCGCGGAGCAATTGCAGGTGACTGCCCTGACGCCACAGTTCCTTGCCGATCCATTCGCGCCAGGTCATTTCATAGCCCCAGTGCAGGGCGACGCTGCTACTGACCGACAGCAAGCGCGCACCGTGTCTGTGCAGACGCAGGGTGTATTCCTTGTCCTCACCGGTGCGCAGGGTTTCGTTGAAACCGCCGGCATTGTCGAACCACTGCTTGCGCATCAGCAGGTTGGCACTGGGCAGCCAGTGCACGGTGCGAGTGGCGCGGCCCGATGCAGACAAAGAGCGGCGCTGCCAGGCCGCGGCGAACCATGGCGCAGCGGCAGGGGTGTGCAGGTCCAGGCCGAAGACGTCGCCCTGGTCGCTCGCAGCCAGGGTAAACGTCTGCTTGAGCCAGTCTTCGGGCATTTCGATATCGGCGTCGATGAACGCCAGCCAGTCGCCGCTGGCAACCGCTGCGCCACGGTTGCGCAAGGCGCCGATCAGCAGGCCGGGCAGCATCAGAACCCGTGCGCCGAATGCGCGGGCGATCTGTGGCCCGTCGTCGGTGGAGCCGTTGTCGACCACGATCAGTTCACAGTCGATGTCGGCGGCGTGCGCCGCCTTGCGCGCGGCCAGCAGGGTGCGGCCGATGTGGCGGGCCTCGTTGAACATCGGCATGACAATGCTGATCCGGCTCATGTTCTGGCCTCCGTCAGCGGTGCCTGCTCGGCTTTCAGGCGCAGTACCCAGGTCAGCGCCAGCATGATCCACAGGTATTTCAGGTTCGGCGCGCTGAGGAACATCAGGAACAACGTCAACGACAGAAAACTCATGCCCAGGTGGGTGACCAGATCCGCGTGCTGCCACTCGCGCCGCTCAAGCCACGCGCCCCGTGCGCGAATCAGGTTGTAGAAGCCCTGCACGAGCATGCCGACAAACAGCAGGCCGGCGGGAATACCCAGTTCGCTGAAAATCTCCAGATAGGTGTTGTGCGCCCGCCGATACAGGTCGCCGATCTTGCGGTTGGCCGAAAACGCCTTGGCATAACCGGTGGTTGCGTAGTGCAACGGAAAGGTGCCGGGGCCGGAGCCGAGCAGCGGGTGCTCGCGGATGATCTGGCTGCCGACGACAATGTACGAGGCGCGACGGCCGAGGGACTCGTCCTGAGCCTTGGCGCCGGCGCTGAGGATACTCAGCGACTGAATGCGTGCCAGGTAACCGGCCGGCATCGCGTAGATCGCCAAGGGCAGAATGATCGCGGCGCCGAGCATGGCGAAGCCGAAGTGCCGTGGGCGAATGCGTGTCAGTTGCTGGCGGTAATGCCAGACACCGATTGCCAGACTCAAGGCCAGTACCACCAGGCCTGAGCGCGACTCGGTTTTGGTCATGCCGCCCAACAGCAAGAGGCAGCAGCCGGCCCAGAACAAACGGTGCAGCAGCTGCGGGCTGCGGATCACCAACAGCAGCCCCAGCGGCACGGCGAAGGCGATCAGCAAGGCAAAGGCGTTCGGGTCTTCGAGCAGGCCGGCGGCGCGGCCCTTGTCCTGGAATCTGCTGGAAAACATCGCCATGGCGCAGGTCGCGCTGACACTGAGCGTGACCAGCCGGGCAAACAGATCCAGATTCAGTTCGCGGCCGATCAACAAGGTGATCACAAACAGGAGCAGGCCCACGCTCAGCTCGCGCAGATGACTCTGTGACATGCCCATATTGTCGGTGGCGAGCAGGCTCAGCAGGTACAGCGCCATGAAGCCGATCAGGTAGCGCCACAGATTGCTGCGCAGGCGTTGCGATGGAATCTGATGCAGCGCCAGTTGCAGCATCACGATCACCGCCAGCGAAGCACCGAGCAACTTGCTGCCGGAAACTGAACTGTCCTTGAAGAAACCTTCGAACGGTACCAGCGCAGCAATGCCGAGCAGGCCCCAGGTCGGTTTGCGGTACAGGACGGTGAAGCCGACCAGGCCAATGACTGCCCCCGGTGCCAGATAGGGCCAGGGACTGGCCAGCAAACCCAGGCTGACCAGTGCGAACAGACTGACGATCGAGAGCGGGAAAATCATGCGCGTGCCTCCCGTGCCGTGTGGATGTACAGCTGCGACCAGCGTTCGGCCAGGGCCTTGAGGTCGTAGCGCTCCTGTTGTGTGCGTCTGGCGTTGTCGCGCAGCTGCGCGGCCAGTTTCGGTTCGGCCAGCAAGGTGTCGAGCTGGCGGGTGAGGGCGGCGGTATCGGTTGGCGGCGCGAGTAGCCCGTTCACGCCGTGCTGCAAGACATCGGGAATACCGCCGACCGCGAACGCCACCACCGGTACGCCGGCCTGCATCGCTTCAAGCAGAATCATCGGCGTGCCCTCGGTGCGCGAGCTGATCACCAGCGCATCGAGTTGTTGCCACCAGCCTTGCATCGCCGTCTGATAGCCCGGCAGGCGAATCCGCCGCGGCAAACCGGCAGCGTTGATGCGCGCCTGCAAGCTCTCCCGTTCCGGGCCATCACCGAGCATCACGGCGTCCAGTTGCGGGTGCTGATGACACAAGGGAATCAGCGCATCGAGAAACAGATCCGGGCCTTTTTCACTGCTCAACCGACCGACGTAACCGGCCAGCCAGCGTTGCCGGTCTGCCACCGGCGGCATGGCGGGCGCCGCTGGCAAACCGTTGGGAATCACTTGTAATTTCTCCGCCCGCACGCGGGCCTCGAGGTGCAACTCGGCAATGCTTTGCGCCACGCAAACCACCCGTTTCACCGCTGCGGTGCGGCACAGTTGCAGGCTCAGCCAGGTGTAGAACTTTTGCTTGCGACTGCGCGGCGTGAACCCGTGCTGAGTGATCACCAGCGGCAGGCGCAACAGCGTTGCGCCGACCCAGCCGAACAACAGCCCTTTGAAGTTGTGCGTGTTGAGCAACGGCTTGTCGCTCCGGCGCTGCCGCAGGTGCCGCAACAATTCGCCCAGCCCGGCGCAGTAGCAAGCGTCCACCCCAGCCTCACGAAAGCGCGCGATCAGCTCTGGCGGCGCATCGAGAAACAGCACCTGATGCTGCCCCGGCGTGGCCAGGCAATGATCCAGCAACATTCGCTCGGCCCCATAGAAGCCGCCGCTGCTGAGCAAATGAATGATCGGCAGGGCGACGTAAGGGGTGGACACCGCGTTCAATTGCGCACCCAGTGAACCAGGCTTGGCATGGTCCAGTTCTTGTGCGGATTGCCCGCCTGTGGCGTTTCTTCGTTGAGCACCAACAGCACCGGAAGGCCCAGTTCGTGACTGATTTGCGCCGGATGCTTGAAGCGATGGTCGAAGAACTCACGCACGTAGACGAACGCGATTGCCAGCAACAGACCGGTGAACAGCCCGAACGGGATGATCAGCATCGGCTTGGGAAAAGCCGCCTCGGTCGGTTCATACGGCGGGCTGAGGACACGAGCGTTGGACAAGTCGTTGTCCAGCGCGCGGGTCGTGCTGCTTTCAGCAAAGCGTTGCGCATAGGTAGAAAACGCTGCGTGCAACGCGCCGATCTCGGTGTCCATCTGGCGCAGCTTGCTTTGGGTTTGCTGCAATTGATGGATGCGATTCTTGAACTCGGCAATGCGCGCGGTTTTCTGCTCGATGACCTGGCTGACCACCGACAAGTCGATCGTGCGTTCCTGGATGCGGTTGTTGACCACTTTGAGGAACTGCTGGCGCGTGCGGGCAATCTGCTCGCGGGCCAGCAACATCGGCTCGCTGCCGGGCTGGAATACCGCCAGGTCATTCATATAGCGGCTGACTTGAGTGGTCAGCGCCTCGCCCATCTGGCGGATCTCGCGGTCCTCGAACGCGATGTTGTCCACCGTCGTGGTGAAGGTGAACGGAAAGGTGTAGTCATTGAGTTTGTTGGTGTTGGCGGCGGCCAGACTGGTTTTCAGGTAATCGAGCCAGCGCTGGCTTTGCAGCAAGCGATCGCGATACAGGTTGAGTGCCTGCTCTTCGGTGTTGATCGCGTTGAGGCGGAAGGTGATTTCTTCTTTCGGATCGGACGAACCGACGCTCTCCAGCAGGCCCAGCCTCGCGCCTTCCAGGCCATCGAGCCGCACCTGATATTGATGCTTCTTGGTCTCGTAGAACGAGTGCGGCAGCTCGATCGATTGCAACGCCTGACGATCGACCAGATAGTTTTGCAGCAACGCGGCCACGAACGTCGTGCCCTGGGCAGGATCAGGGAAGCTGTAGACGATCGAGATGACATTGGAACCCGGCAGGGTTTCGATCTTCAGATTGTCGATGGCTTCCTGGGTCAAGCCGTCCAGCGCCGTGTCGCGCACCGGATCGGTTTCCATGCCCAGTGCATCACGCAGCGGATTGATCACGTACTCGCGCAGTGGCGTGCTGACGTAACGCTTGAACGGCTCGCCGGCCAGCTTGCTGAGCATCCCCGGCGGCGGGTTGTACTGGCCGTTGTCGCGCAGTTCGCTGATGGTCTGACGGATCAGCGCCGGCGAACGGAGGATATTGCTCTCGGTTTCCATGTCCGCCAGCGATGGCGGAATGAAGGTGGCGTTGTCCTGGGTCAGCGAGGTGGTCGCATCGCCCTGAGAGAGTTTTTTCGACTGCACGATCACCTGCGCGGTGATATCGAAGCTCTGTTTGAGCAGCAATGGCAGGAGCAGGGCGATCACTGCAAAGGTCAGGAAGATGCGCTTCACCAGTTGCTTGTTGGCGAAGAAAATCCTGAAGAACTCGTGCAGGTAATTTTCTTTTGGGTTCATGTCGGTCACCTGAGAGTCAGTTGTCACTGCCTTTGTTGTCGACGCGGTAGCCGAAGCTGAAACCGACGCCCTGGAACAGCACCACATCGGCCAGTTGGCGGGCGAGTTCGCCGGCGCTGGCCAGTTTGGTTTTTGGCACGTAGAGCATGTCGTCCGGCTGCAGATAGGCGATTTGTGGGGCGTCGCCAGACAAGGCCTTTTCGACGTCGTAGTTCATCGCCTGCACCTGGTTGCCGTTGCGCCGCATGATCACGACCGAATCGAGCCGCGCCTTGACGTTGGTGCCCCGCGCCAGGGTCAGTGCCTCGAGTACCGACACCGGTCGCCGGATGGGGTAGGAGCCTGGCTGCGCGACTTCGCCGAGCACGTAGATCTCGTTGCCGGCGGTGGATTTGAGCAGCACGTCGACGGTCATTCGCCCCGGCAGTTGCGCGTACCTTTGATTGAGGAAGGTTTCGAGCTGGTTGACCGTCATGCCTTGCAGTGGCACGGCGCCGATTTCCGGGAAACTCGCATAGCCGTCGGTGCCGACGGTGATCTCGCGACTCATGCCGGTAGCCGGGTGGTTCAACGCGCTTTTGAGGTTCTGCTCGTTGCTCAGCGGGCTGAGAATCTGTACCGCGAGCTGATTGCGGTTGGGCTGGAACAGTTGCTTGCGCTCATACGCACGCTGGATTTCCTGACGCGCTTCTTCGCTGGTCAGCCCGGCGATTTTCACCGAAGTGTTGGCGCCCGGCAGTTCGATGGTGCCGTCGGGCAGCACCAGCTGCGTGCCGTTGAGCTGGCTGGCGGCGGTGAAGTTCAGGCCGATCTGGTCACCCGACTGCACGCGGTAAGCATCCGAGCCACTGGTGCTGATGTGAAAAATCACATCGAGCACGTCTTTCGGGCGCAGGGTCTGCTCGACTCGCGGCATGTCGGTGGCCTGGGCATTGGCCGGTGTGGCGGTGAGGATATTCACCGGCATGTTACGGGTCTCGGAAGTGCTGGAGCAGCCCGCAAGCGGCAGCATCAGCAGGACAAGCATTTTGGCGTTCATGGCGTCATCCTTCGCGTTCGCTTACAGGTTTTTGTAAAGCCATTTGGGCATGTAGTACTTGCGCCGGTTGAACACGCTACCGACCACTTTCGCTCCGGCCTGGGTCAGGCGTTGCACGGCAGCCTGGGCGACTTCCCAGCGGGTGTCTTCGGCGCGGACGACAAACACCACGCCATCCACTTGCGTACTGATGACCAGCGTGTCGGCGGCGGAATACACCGCGTCGCCATCGATCACCACAAAGCGGTACTGGCTGCCCAACTGGTCGAGCAACGGGCTAAGGCGTTCGGCGGTCAGGTGTTCCAGCGTGCGGATCGGCCGGCCGTTGGGCAGCACATGGAAGGGCAGGCTGGAGGTGTGCACCACACAGTCCTGCAGCAGCGGCGGGTTGCCCGAGCTGAACAACAAGTCACGCAGGCCGCGTTCCTTGCTCAGGTTCAACTGCTGGGTGAGGTTGCTCGCCGACTGGCTGGCATCGACCAGCAGCACCTGGCCGCTGCTCATTTGTGCCAGTTGGCTGGCCAGCGCCATCGCACTGGTAGTGGTGCCCGCGCCGGGGTTGGCGGCGGTCAGCAACAGGATCCGCAGATCGAGATCCAGCACGGTCGACGTCAGGTTCGATTCGCTGGGATTGGCGATGCTCAGGCTTGTATTGGTTGAACCGTCCATTAGCTTGCTCCGTGGCCGCTGAATACTTTGAAGGGGGTTTTCAACAGAATCTTCAGATCAAGCAGAAGGCTCTGCTCGGCGATGTAGCTGAGGTCCAACTCAACGCGCTGGTCGAAGTCGATATTGCTGCGTCCGGAGATCTGCCACAGACCGGTCATGCCGGGGTAGATGCTCAGACGTGCGAGGTGATTGTCCTTGTAGCGATAGGCGTTGAACGAGGTCGGGCGAGGGCCGACCAGGCGCATGTCACCGGTCACCACGTTGATCAGGTTGGGCAGCTCGTCGAGGCTGGTGCGCCGCAGAAATGCGCCGATGCCGGTGACGCGCGGGTCCTTGTCGATCTTGAAGTCGATGGCGTCGGCCCCGTGTTTGTTCAGGTGGCGTAGCGATTCCTTGAGTTCTTCGGCGTTGCTGACCATGGTGCGGAATTTGTACATGCCGAACTTGCGACCGCGATAACCCGTGCGCTTTTGCACGAACATCACCGGGCCCGGGCTGGTGAACTTGATCGCCAGCGCCAGGCCGAGCAGCAATGGCGAAATCAACAGCAGAATCAGCAGCGCGCCGAAGCACGCGACCACCCGATTGGTCCGCGACAATTGCCACGGTCGACCGCCGTCACGGCCGCTTAACCAGCCACGGCCCTGACGGTGAATCGCCGCGTCGAGGCGCATGCGATGTTCCGGGTCGACGCGCTTGTCAGGACGCATCTGCGCAATCGCCACACTTTTTTCATGTCCAGTCATGAGGTCCTCCGCATTCATTCAGCCGCAAGCGGCGCACGAGCCGTGGGGTAGTAGCCGCGAAACCAGGCGATGAATCGCCCCAGCCCTTCGTCCAGCTCGATCCGGGGCTGGAACCCGGTGGCCTGGGCCAGATCGCTGGCCTCGGCGCAGGTGTTGAGCACGTCGCCCGGTTGCAGTGGCAGCAGCTCGACAATGGCTTGTTGGCCGAGGTGTTTTTCCATCAGGGCCAGGTAGGTTTTCAGCGCGACCGGCTGCTGCCCGCCGATGTTGAACAGCCGCCACGGCGCCATGCTGCTGGCCGGGTCGGGCTGTTCGCGATCCCACTGCGGATTGGCCTGCGGGGGCTGATCGATGAGGCGCGCGATGCTCTCGATGATGTCGTCGATGTAGGTGAAGTCGCGCTGGTGCTCGCCGTAGTTGAACAACTTCAGCGGCGTACCTTCGCTGATCGCTTTGGCGAACTGGATCGGCGACATGTCCGGCCGTCCCCAAGGCCCGTAAACCGTGAAAAAGCGCAGGCCGGTGCAGGGAATGCCGAACAGATGGCTGTAGCTGTGCGCCATCAGCTCGTTGGCTTTCTTGGTCGCGGCGTACAGCGACAGCGGATGATTGACGCCGTCCTTCACCGAGTAGGGCGTGTGCTGGTTGGCGCCGTACACCGAACTCGACGAGGCGTAGATCAGATGCTCGACCGGGTGATGCCGGCAGCTCTCCAGAATGTTCAGAAAACCATTGAGGTTGCTGTCCAGATAGGCCCGTGGGTTGTCCAGCGAATAACGCACCCCGGCCTGCGCCGCCAGGTGAATCACCACTTGCGGTTGTTCGCGAGCGAACAGTGCATCGATCGCCGAGGCGTGCGCCAGATCGACCGTGGCCAGTTGGAAATCGCCAACTTCCTCGCGCACCCACTGCACGCGATCCTGTTTGAGCTGCGGATCGTAGTAGTGGTTGAAATTGTCCAGACCAACCACCGTGTGCCCGTCGCGCAGCAGGCGCAGCACGCAGTGGGCACCGATGAAACCGGCCGCGCCGGTGACCAGCACCTTCATGGCCGCAGCCCTTCAGGAGCGATGTGGCGCAGACCGATGCCGCTGTAGTGCAGGCCGGCAGCCGCCACCTGTTCCGGGTTGTACAGGTTGCGCCCGTCGATGATCACCTTGGAACGCAGCTTCTCGGCGAGCAGTTCGAAGTCGACCACACGGAAGTTTTTCCACTCGGTGCAGATCACCAGCGCGTCGGCATCTTCGAGGGTGTCGTCGCGGGTCGCACACAGGTGCAGATCGTTGCGATAACCATAGAGGCGACGGCATTCGGACATCGCTTCCGGGTCGTAGGCCTGCACGCTGGCGCCCTCGGCCCACAGTGCGTCCATCAGGTAACGGCTCGGCGCTTCGCGCATGTCATCGGTGTTGGGCTTGAACGCCAAGCCCCAGACCGCGATCGACTTGCCGGCCAGGCCTTGAGGAAATTGCGCTTTGAGTTTGCTGAAGAGAATGTGTCGCTGACTGTCGTTGACGTCGGTGACGCTGCGCAGCAGTTTCAGCGGCATGCCGTTGTGTTCGGCGGTGTGCAGCAGGGCGCGCAGGTCCTTGGGAAAACACGAACCGCCAAAGCCGCAACCGGGATAAATGAAGTGGTAGCCGATGCGCGGATCGGAGCCGATGCCTTTGCGCACCGCTTCGATGTCGGCGCCGAGCAGTTCGGTGAGGTTGGCCAGCTCGTTCATGAAGCTGATGCGCGTGGCGAGCATCGCATTGGCTGCGTACTTGGTCAGCTCGGCGCTGCGGTTGTCCATGAACATCAGTTTTTCGTGGTTGCGGCAGAACGGCGCGTACAGCTCGCTCATCTGCTCGCGGGCCGCGTCATGGTGGGTGCCAACGATGATCCGGTCGGGGCGCATGCAGTCGGCGAGAGCGCTGCCTTCCTTGAGAAATTCAGGATTGGACACCACGTGCACCGTCAGCTCGGTCTTGCCGCGGCGCAGCAACTCGCTATTGGCCGCGGCCAGGACCTGATCCGCCGTGCCGACCGGCACCGTCGACTTGATGATCAGGGTGCGATCGGCCTCCATGAAACCGGCGATCTGCCGAGCGACGTTGAGCACGTGGCTGAGATCGGCGGAACCGTCTTCATCGGCCGGGGTGCCGACGGCAATGAAAATCAGCTCGGCGTGCGCCACCGCATCGCTGGCCTGGGTGCTGAACAGCAGGCGCCCGGCCTTGATGTTCTCTTCCAGGGTGGCGGACAGCCCAGGCTCGCTGATAGGCGGCACCGCTTGTTGCAGTTGTCTGATCTTGTTGGGGTCAATATCGATGCATAAAACCCGATGACCCACATCTGCAAGAGCGGCGGCTTGTATAAGTCCAACATAGCCCGTGCCAAATACGCTCACGTCCATCTGCGCACCTCGATAAAACCAAAAAGTTAACTACGGAAAGAGATCGTTAAAGGGGTATAGCGCAGCGTTTGGAAAACGTGTCAGCAAAATGACATGTTGCAGTGATATAACACTTAAGTGTTTTTTGGCGATTGGCCATCAAGTCATTGCTGCGCTTGAAATTGTTGCGCTAGTGCAGATTTGTTCAGATTTCAAATAAGCGATAAACGGTCGTAAGCCGCTAATTTAAAGGCCTGTAGCGCCTCTCTTGTGTCAGATTTGAGTCACCGTTTTTTTGACACTAAATCCGGCTATCAGTCATTTCTTGCGCTTTTATGGTCGGGTGCTAGTGTCAGCTTCTGACTGACAAACCTTTGACTCCTAGCCGTTTCGTACGACCGGTATCGCCATGTTCCGATTTGCCAAAGAACTACTGTTAATTGCCTGGCTGTTGCTTTTCTCCGGTTATTACATTGATCGGTTAAATGCTATCGGGTGGAGTTTTAATGTACTTGTTTTTGGCGCGATGTTTTTGGCGCTGACATTTGCGTTGTATTTAACAGCCTATATACGACAGGCACTCATCCGCCATGCATTCGCATTGACGATGTTTGTTTCGGCGGTTTTCTTTGATGTGTATACCCGCGTCACCGCTGACTACCTGAGGTACAGCGATTTCGTCTCGCTGGTGTATTCCGGTGGCTTCATTCAGGAAGCGGCGTACCAGTATCGAGAGGCGATCCTGCGTAGCGTGCTCGGCGGGTTGTTGCTGCTGTTCGGCATCGGGCTCAAGCCACGGCGTGCGCTGGTCATACCGAACGCCTGGCGAGTGACGGCGCCGTTCGCGGGTGTGCTGATGCTCAGTGCGCTGCTGTTTCTGCGTGCGGGTGAGGGCGCCCGCGGCTTGCCGATCATGTACACGCCGCTGGCCTACCTGAACCTGTTTGCCTACGAGGCGCTGCACAACAGCGTCGGCCCGCGTGAGCCGGTCACCCTTGCGCGCAGCGTGCGTGCCGTCGGCCATGACATCGTGCTGATCATCGACGAAAGCATTTCCGGCAATTACCTGGACGTCAATGCGCCGTTCGGCGTGCACAGCAATCTGAAGCAGGCACCGGCCGGGGTCGACATTTTCAATTACGGTTACGCCGCCTCCATTGCCAATTGCAGCGCCGACACCAATGTCACCCTGCGCTACGGCGGCACCCGCAACGATTACATGCGCATCAACAGCACGCTGCCGTCGATCTGGCAGTACGCGAAAAGTGCCGGGCTGCGCACGGTGTATATCGACAGCCAACGCACCGGCGGCAACCTGCAGAACCTGATGACAGCGAACGAAAAAAACGACATCGATCTGTTCGTGCAGTTCGACCAGACCAGCGTGCGCGACCGCGACATGGCGGCGGCGGCGAAGCTTATTGAACTGCTCAACGATGACACGCCAGAGCTGGTGGTGATCAACAAGGTTGGTGCGCATTTTCCCGTGCATGACAAATACCCCGACGCGTTCATGGCTTACCGGCCGACCTTGCCACGCGGGCAGTTCACCGAAGTCGCCGACACCGGAGAGCGCGCCGGTTTCAACGGTCAGCCGGACGACTGGGTGCTGTACCGCAACGCCTACAAGAACACGGTGTTGTGGAATGTCGGCGAGTTCTTTGCGCGCGTGTTTGCCCAGGCGAAGCTCGACAATGCGCTGCTGATCTATACGTCCGATCATGGTCAGGATCTGCACGAACGTGGCAATCCTGGCTTGAACACCCATTGCGGCGGCGATCCGGTGGAGGAGGAGGGCCTGGTGCCGCTGGTGGTGATTTCCGGCAGCAAGCTGAAGACCGTCGATTGGTCGGCGCAACTGGCGGCGAACAAGGATCGCTCCAGCCACTACAACATCTTCCCGACGCTCTTGCAGTTGATGGGGTATGACCTGGCGGGGATCGAGGCGGTGTATGGCAAACCGCTGAGTGTACCGACGGCGGATGAATTCACCTTCAACTACCGGTTCAATGCGCGGTTGGGGGCTAAACCCGAGTGGAAACATATTGATCTGGGGAGCATTGTCACTCCGGCGCAGGCGCCTGCGAGTGTGGCGGTTGGGCAATGAGAATCGGGGTTGGCTGGGCTGGCCTCATCGCTTGCAGGCAAGCTCCTACAGGGAACGCGTGCACCACGAGGCCTGCAATAGATACCGCTTGGATTGCCAGGTGCGAAAATCAAAAGCCCCTCACCCTAGCCCTCTCCCGGAGGGAGAGGGAACTGACCTAGGTGGATGCGAAAGGTGCGCCGACCTGAAATATCGAGTCGTACGCAGTTTCCGAAAAGCCCACAAATCGGCCCCCTCTCCCTCGGGAGAGGGAACTGACCTAGGTGGATGCGAAAGGTGCGCCGACCTGAAATACCGAGTCGTACGCAGTTTCCGAGAAGCCCACAAATCGGCCCCCTCTCCCTCGGGAGAGGGCTGGGGTGAGGGGCGAATTCCCCGCAAATCCCAAGCCATGCGTCGCTTTACACCACTCAACAATGAGCGTTAGCTCGCGTGCTCTTGATCTTGCCTAACCAGCGACATCGGAAGGCTGAGTGGAGGGATTGATCCGGGCGTGGGAGCGCAGCGACCGTACGACGAAGTCGTACACAG